>JANOEZ010000464.1:0-2629 GCA_031413335.1 Nitrospirota bacterium | reverse complement strand
TCGTAGTAGCCCGCAAGCGGCCGCGACGCAGCGTGTGAGAGCGGTCCTGCGGGTGGGTTCGCGCTACGGAGGATCAACCCACGCTCCTTGACGGCCAGCAGGGTCAGAGGCCGAAGCAGGAAGGACACGTTCGGATTGCCTTTGGCCAGATGGGCGCCGAAAAACCCGCCGACCGCTCCGGCGCCGACGATCATGATCTGTTGCATAAATACCTTGGTCGCAAAGTCGAAAGTCCAACAGTCATAAAGTCACGACGTGAAGATTTGCTGACGTTACGACTTTATGACCTCTCAGTTGTGCGCTACTATACCACGCCTCCCGAAAGCGAGATATTCATGGCCGGCCTTCTTGAAGTCAAAGCACGGTTGCAGGCCGCACATTCTGTGACGGTGTTGACCGGCGCAGGCATTTCAGCCGACAGCGGCGTGCCGACGTTTCGCGGCGCAGACGGCCTGTGGCGGAATTTCCGAGCGGAGGATCTGGCCACGCCTGAAGCGTTCGAACGAGACCCCCGCCTCGTCTGGGAATGGTACAACTGGCGGCGCGAGTTGATCGCAACCAGGAAGCCGAATCCGGCGCACGATGCGGTTGCCGCAATGGAACGGCGGTTCTCCCGCTTCTGGCTCATCACGCAGAACGTGGACGGTCTGCATCGGGACGCTGGTTCCACCAAGCTGTCCGAGATTCACGGCAACATTTGGGAAGTCCGTTGCACGGCCTGCGGCCTGGTGGAAGACAACCGCCAGGTGCCGATTTCGATCCCGCCCTCCTGCACCGCCTGTCATAAGATGGTGCGTCCGCACATCGTCTGGTTCGGAGAATCATTGGCGGCAGAGGATCTTGCGAAAAGTTACGAGGCGCTCGAATCGTGCGAGGTACTGCTGATCATCGGCACGTCCGGTCTCGTCTATCCCGCCGCCTCGTTCGCCCCGGTCGCCAAGTCAGCCGGCGCCTTCGTCGTTGAGATCAACCTGGATGCCACGCCGAACTCCGATCTTGTGGACGTCGCGCTACAGGGCCGCGCAAGAGATGTGGTCCCGCTTCTGTTCTAGGAAAAGACTCAGATCACAGAGCGGCGAGGAGTGCGGGTAGTTGTTCGAGCGATTGAATGGTAGGAATATTCGAGGCCGATGACCCGAGTTGCGACTCCCTCTCGATCAGCACAGCCTGCAGGCCGGCCTTGCGGGCCCCCTCCACGTCATCGCGCCGGCTGTCCCCCACGTGCACGGCGTCATCCGGATCCATCGCATGCTTGTCGAGCGCGAACTGGAATATCTTGGGCGCCGGTTTGGCGGCATGGGCCAGGCTTGAAATCGTAATCGTATCGAGCAGGTCGGCAATGCCCAGTCCGCGCAGCACGTTGAACAGCCGTGTGTCAAAGTTTGAAATGATCCCAAGTTCGTAGCCCTGCTCCTTCAGCCCCTTCAAGACTCCCGGCGTGTCCGGATACATAGTCCAGTACGACGGTCCGCCGAACGCCTCGAACACATCTTCGAAATAGTCGTCGAATCGCTCGAACATCCCGACGCGGTACCAGACGTTATGCACGACATCGAACCACCAGAGCCGCTCACACCGCTTGATCTCGGTCGGGTCGCTCACGGCAAACACCGGCGGCGGCGCATCGGCAAACGCGCGCGCGAAGGCGCTCCTGAGCGAGTCCACCAGGCCCGGCGTCCGTTTCACGCCATATTTTTCCGCATGGGTCAGGTAGATATCCGCCACCGAGCCCTTCACGTGAAAGAGCGTGCCGGCCGCGTCGAAAAAAATGACCTTGATCTTGCTCATCAAAAATAGTGCTGAGCAACGAGTGCTGAGGACTGAGGTTTTCCGAAACAGATGGTTGTGCACCTCATTTTACGACTCAGTCCTCATCGCTCAGTCCTCAGTCCTGACGGCGTAGCCGGTCAATCCCCTCTGCACAATACCCGAGCGGCAGCCAGCGGCAACTCCCGCAGATATTCGGCAGGTCGCTCCCCGTGATCGAGACACGGATGCGCTCCAGCACGTCGCGCCAGCGCACCACGCTGCCGCTCGCCAATCCCAGCCGTTTCAGCACATTCCGATCCTGCGCTTGCATGCCCGCTTCCGACCCGGTTCCGTTCAGCGTGCAGCCGACAGGCGCCCGATGGGGACAGGCCCCGCAGACCGTGTCCGGTTCCTCGATCAGCTCGACAGGATGATCGTGATGCTCGCTCAGGCGACGGTGAATGGCGGCCAGGTTGTCGGTAAAGTCCGGGCTATAGCCTTCCCCTCGAAAGCCCTGCAGGCATAGCAGCGTATGCCCGCGCAATCGAATGGGTGCTGGTGGACGGGTATCACTCATAGGCCATCCCGACTGGAGGAAGGATGGACGGTCTGGCGTTTACTGACTGACTATTTGCGTTTTGTTTTTGTTGCAGCGGCCTTCGCGTCCATCCGCCGCTTTTTGTCCCGTGCCTTCAGGCGCCGAATATTCTTGCGGTGCTTCAACTTCAACTTGCGTCGCTTCATGTGGCTCCGCGGCATAACCGATTCCCTCCCTGATGAATATCTTGAGTGACTCGCCGATGTGCGATGTATAGCACACCAGCCAGGCAATGGGCTATGGGTCATAGGCAAAACGGGTTATAGGCTATGGGTGATTGGC
>JANOEZ010000463.1:0-3887 GCA_031413335.1 Nitrospirota bacterium | reverse complement strand
AACTGTTCCTGGGACAACGATTGGAACAGCGGCGTCGTGGCAAGCAGGCCGGCATAGGCCCCCACCAGCGTCCTGCTGACCGGCTGAAGCGCGGCGACGGACTCGCCGGTCCCTTCGCCATCCAGTGCCCCGCCAGACTGTGTGTCCTCGAACGCCGTCAACGCGCGCGTCAGCCAGGCGCGCACGCGCGCGCGCAGCATCGGCGGGACGACAGGCCGCGCCAGATAATCGTCGGCAGGCCCGATCAGCGTCCGTCCGCTGGGAGCATCCGATTCGTTCGTCAGCATGATCGCCGGCAGGTTGGGGCGGTTGAGCTTGGCCCGGATTTGCTTGATCAGCCCGACCCCGTCGCCATGCGGCAATCGCTTGTCCACGATCATCAGGCTCGGCGGCACGTCGCCCGCCTGCGCGAGCGCCGTCTGCGTATCCGATGCCGCAAGGAACACCAGCCCGTCTTCCGCCAGCACCTGCCCGATCGTTGCCAGTTCAGTGTCCGTGCCGCCGACCACCAGGACACGCTCGCCGATGATCGACCTCCGCCGCAGGGCGGACGTCTCGTCCGGGAGTTGCGCCTGCCGGTTGCCGCGCACGTCCAGGATCAACCCCTCCTCCGCCGCGACGACATCCAGTGACGCGCCGCGTTCCTTGACCAGATGCCTGGCAATCCCTTCCATGCGCGCGATCTCGCCGTCGTCATGCAAGGGGTCATGATGAAACAGCGCCAACTGCTTGACGCCGGCGGCCATCGCAATCTCCGTCGCATAATCGACCGTGCTATGCCCCCATCCGACCTTGCTGGCATATTCCTCCAGACTGTATTGCGCGTCATGAATGACAAGATCCGCCCCGTTCAAAAACGCAATGTGTCGTTGATCGCCCGGATGCTTGAACTGCGAACCGGACGGGTTCCAGAACGGCTCATGATCGGTGACATAGGCCACCGTCGCGCCGCCGCTCGAGATCCGGAACGAAATCGTCGGCGCCGTATGGTTCAGGTACTGGGTTTCGATCATCACGTCGCCCAACCGTAAAAATCCTTCTTCCAGTTCCGTGAAATGAATACGGCTGCGCAAATCCCGCAACGTCACCGGAAAATAGGAGTACTGCATCTGCCCGGCCAGCGCGTCTTCGACCGTCCGCTGCAGACCGGCCGGCGCAAAGACGTTCAATTCCGTGTCAGGCAGGAATGCGGGGGTGAAGAATGGAAAGCCCTGAATATGATCCCAATGGGTGTGGCCGATGAACAGATTGATCCGGAGCGGATGGGACGCCGACTTCAACAGATCGAGCCCCAGCATCCGCGCGCCGGTCCCGCAATCCAGGATGATGATCGTGCCATCCTGGGCGCGCACCTCGACGCAGGACGTATTCCCGCCGTACTTGGCCGTCTGCGGCCCCGGCGTCGGCACCGATCCGCGCGTGCCCCAAAACCTGACTTTCATAGGATCTTGCGCCATCGACTAATTGTCCGGCGTTTCCACGATGTGGTTCTCGAATCGGGTGCAGCCCTCGGCCAGCAGCCGGTTGGTCAGCATTTCCCCCGGCCATTCGATCGGCAGATCGGCGGTGAACACCCACACATCCTGCGACGTCCACACCGGCCCGTGATCGTCCGGCAATTCCGGATCGAAGAGGTCCGTCCACACCGGCATGTAGACGCCATTGCCGCACTGCGTGTGGAGATGCACGATCGTCCGGCTCCGCACGGCTGGGTCGAGATCGCGCCAGACCTCCACCGTTTCATCGGCCAGCCGGTGCAACCGCACGGCATTTTGCGCGTCGAACATCGCGTAACTTGAAAAAACGGGCGCCTCCAGCATGTGCGGCGCCGAGGCCAGTTCCGGACATTGCACGACGAGACCGGCCAGCAACGCCTGCCGGCTGGGTTCCTCAATCGAGTCCGGAAGCCCGGGCTCCGGCGAACCCAGCAGCTCAAACAGCAGGAAGGCCGTCGACTCCATCGGTGGATGCAGCCGTGCGGCAAGCATCTGACGGCGTTGCCCCTCCGCCATGCCCGCCAGATGTTGATGGAGTTCCTGCAAGGTCAATCGCTCGATCGTCGAGTCCGTCAGCAGCCGTGGTTCGACCATCACCACGGTGCCTGGCGCCAGATGCAAATGCTCCCGCAACAGGTCGGCTGTCGCCAGAGGATCGATTTTCAAATGCAAGGGCGTGCGTACATCAGCCTGCAAGGGTAACTCGAGCGCTCCGAGAATGGCGTACCGCGGCTTGTCATCCGGCCCCTCGCCCATCGAGATCGAGCAGGCCGCTTCGGCCAGCAGGTCGAACAGCCATTCGGCCATTTCTTCATCCAGCGCCGCCAGAATCGTGAGCACATCCTGCTCGCGATCCTGTTCCAGCAACGCCTGCAGCGTATCGATCGCCGAATCGGCGTCGCCATGGTCATGCCGCCGGGCATTGATGAGATGGATCAGGTCGCGGGTCAACGGATCGGGACGATACCAGCTCGACATGGGCACTCCTCAGGAACAGATCGGCGGAGGGAGCCCTCTCCCGGCCAGTGGATACCCGCATGTTGCCAAAATTCAAACCGTGAAGCAAGGGCTTACGAAAGTAAAAAGTGAAACGTACAAAGTTTTACGGAGCATCCCCCGCGCGCGCGTCTTTTCCTCCCTGCTTCCTCCTCTATTCTCATTTCACTTTTCACCTTTCACTTTTCACTTGTCACAGGTGTTCATGGTTGTGGAGAACGCACACCTATTTGGTGTGGCCGCGAGTTTACCATATAATAGGAAGCCGGCAGGAAGTCGGGAGTCTCCATGGCACGCACACCCTCGCGCACGCTCCGTCTCTCCCCGAACGCGCTGACCGTCCTGCGCCGGCGGTATCTGGACAAGAACACAGACGGCAAGCCGGTTGAAACCCCCACGCAGCTCTTCCGCCGCGTGGCGGACAATGTCGCGCAGGCCGAGCGGCTCTATGGCGAGACCCGCCGGACCGTCACGAAGACGAGCGATCTCTTCTACGGCATGATGACGCGTCTGGAATTTCTTCCGAACTCACCGACGCTCATGAACGCCGGCCGCGACCTCCAGCAACTCTCCGCCTGCTTCGTGCTGCCGGTGGAAGACTCGCTGGAATCCATCTTCGACTCGGTCAAATACCAGGCGCTTATCCACCAATCCGGTGGGGGCACCGGGTTTTCCTTCAGCCACCTGCGCCCCAAGGACGACCGCGTCGCCTCGACCAGCGGCGTGGCCTCGGGACCGATCTCGTTCATGCGCGTCTTCAATATGGCGACCGAAGTCATCAAACAGGGCGGCGCTCGCCGGGGCGCCAACATGGGCATCCTGCGTGTGGACCATCCGGACATTCTCGACTTCATTGCGGCCAAGCAGAATCCGGCCGAGCTGACGAACTTCAACATCTCGGTCGGCATCACCGACGCCTTCATGCGCGCACTGGAGCGGGGGCAGGACTATGCGCTGATCAATCCAAGAACCGGCCGGACCGCTGGACGCCTCAGCGCCGCGTCCGTCTTCGATCGTATCGTGGAGGCGGCCTGGAGCACCGGGGAACCCGGCGTCGTCTTCCTCGACACCATCAACACGCATAATCCCACGCCGCACATCGGCCGCATCGAGTCCACGAATCCCTGCGGTGAACAGCCGCTGCTCGCCTATGAGTCCTGCACGCTGGGCTCCATCAACCTGGCGAAATTTATCACCGGCTTCCCTAAAAAATCGGCGATCGATTTCGAACGCTTGGCAGAGATCGCCGCTCATAGCGTCCGTTTCCTGGACAATGTCCTGGACATGAACCACTACCCGCTGCCGGCAATTGAAGCCATGACGAAAGGGAACCGTAAGATCGGCCTCGGCGTGATGGGCTTTGCCGATCTCCTGGTCACGCTGGGCATCCCCTAC
>JANOEZ010000462.1:0-1321 GCA_031413335.1 Nitrospirota bacterium | reverse complement strand
CCTTGAAGGCCATGTGTTCGTAGAGGTGCGCCACGCCGGTGGATCCGGTCAGTTCGTTGATCCCGCCGACGCCAAACGTCAGATTGATGGACACGATCGGCGCTTGATGCCGTTCGACCAGCAGCACCGTCAGGCCATTGGCCAGTTTGTGCTCGATCACGCGTTCGGCCAGGCCGGCCCCCTGGGCCGGCAGGTTGAGGCTGAAGATAAAAAGAGAACAGACTGCCAACGCGACGATCAAGAGGCTTTGCTTTGCGCCCCTCGAACCTCGAACCCCGAACCTCGAACCCAAAGGCTTCCGCGCCATCACAGAAATACCTCCATCAATTCCTCCGGCGTCTCGATGAACCATTCAGGGTTGCAGGCCGCCATTTTCTCGAGATTTCCCATGCCGTAGCCGACGGCGCAGACCTTGATACCGGCGTTATGGCCGCCGGTGATGTCGTTCGTGCTGTCGCCGATCAACGCCGCGCGCTCTTTCGGCACGCCCAGCTTGTCCATGATGGCCTGCAGCATGCCCGGCTCAGGTTTCAGTCCGAAGCCGTCGTCCCCGCCCACCACATGCGCGAAGTGGTGAGTGCCGAGTCCGTTGAGAATGAGGCGTGTGTATTCGAGGGACTTGTTCGTCGCCACCGCCTTGTGCTTGCGCGCAAAATGCTCGAGCACGGTTTCGATGCCGGGGTAATAGCGCGTCCGGTCGAGGCAGTGTTTCATATAATGACCGCGAAAGACCCGAAGGGCGTCTTCGTAGCGGGACTGATTGTCTTCGCCGACGGCCAGGCGCAGCAGGCGCTTGATCCCGTCGCCGACGAAACCGAAAATCTCCTCCTGCGTGTGCGGAGGAAGAGACAGCTCGGCCAGCGTCCGCTGCACGCTATCGGCGATGTCCCACTTGGACTCGATCAGCGTGCCGTCCAGATCGAAAATCAGCAGATCAACGGGGTGTTTGCGCGGATGCCGGTCCTTCATATTTCGCCTTTTTGAGATCGTCCAGCAAGGTTTCGAGCGCGGCCACCTTGGTCTGATCCTTCTCATCCAACAGCGCCTGCCGGACATAGTTGATCATGCGCTTCTGGCCGATGTGCGGAGGGAGAATCGGCTCCGCGATCCGCCAGCGGTCGCCCACGATCTTCACCCGGAAGCCGACCCGCTCCACCTGTGGCTCCGGCAGAAAAGCCGCCCGCTCCCAGTACACCGAGCCCAACACCCGATATTCGACCGGGATGATCGCTTCGGATTGGCTCATGACTGTCCATTGCTTGAAGTCGTTGATCACCTGATAGCTCGTGACGACGACGGTCCGCCCCCAGATCGGTTCGTC
>JANOEZ010000461.1:0-2429 GCA_031413335.1 Nitrospirota bacterium | reverse complement strand
CGCCTTTCCTCGGCGACCGTTTCCGTTTTCAATGGGGCGCATTCCATTCGAGCGACGCGAGGCCGTTTGGTACGACGGAGGGAAATCCATACAGCTCTCAGAGAATCCCATGAAATCAATGGGCTAGAGTATACCCCATCTTTTCATTGCATGCTTTTACCTTCAGTTACGAACAAGTGAATGATCCGCACTGCACTGTGAATCTCTTGTCAATTGAACAAGATAGCGTGCTTCTCAAAAATGCACTCATAGGCATTGGCCTTGCTCATCCCTCCACCATCATGAATTGGAACAATACGACGCACAGATATTTCACGGCTGCCGGAAACGTTCGAGGTTCGGGATGGCCCATCCAGTCCTGCAAGGGGAATGCCCTGGCCTATGTGTCGTATCTCAACGGACAAACGGCAGACGAGTAGGAGGAGGCAACACATGAAATGGATCCTGATCAGCTCTTTCTCCGTGATCATTCTCCTCTCCGTGCTGTTTACAGCCATATTTGAGTTGATCGGTTCAGAGGGGCCGCCCCCGACCGCCCAGGCTCTTCCCGCGGCCATGCGGTAGTGTCTCGTTGGACAGGAGGCAAGCGCACGATGTTGTGCACAGAATGCGGCGGCGCGGTGGTGACGAAGGTCTTCACGGATTTCAGGCCCAACCAGAATCGAGTCTGGTTCTGGGCGCTGCGATGCAGCCACTGCGGGCACCTTGCGGATGCCGGGCTCAGGCCGGACTCGCACGCCTGCGCGGTCTCCTGGGAACATCCGTTGTGGAAAGCGCACTTTGAGAATTGACGTTATGATACCGATGGGACGGCTGGTCGCAACGAGTCTGCTGCTCATCGGAAGTGCACTGGGAAGCGCGGCCTCCGCGCCTGCGCAGGAACCGGCTCTGACGCTTCGCGCGCAATCCGTTCCGCACGCCCGACCGGTCAATCTCGAACCCGACATCTCCGCCCCCATGTTCCACGGAACGGTTCACACCATCGACCGGGCAACCCTGCGTGTGACGATTCGGACCGATTTCGGACGGATGGTGCCCGTTGCCGTCGAGAGCTGCGACATCATTCAACGGCTGCGCCTCGGCGACCACGTCCGTCTCGACGTCGATGCGCAGGGCGTCGTTCGGGCGCTGGAGAAAACCGGCGCCTATCGTGCCACCGTTCCGAACACTTCCACCCCCCCGGCCTGGAGGCCGGGCCGTTGTCCGGAGGCATCCACATGACGATCAGCCTTGAAAACTTCATCGCCGTCGGCCTGCTCACCTGGCTGGTTGTCAGCATGGTCCTGATCGGCCTCGAAATCTGGTAGACCGCACTCACTCCTGCCCCCTCTCCAGGGCCTCTCGGCTGTGTTGACACTCCCGTACGCCTTTTGCTAGTCTCGCCCCCCGCTTGGAATCGACCGAGATATCGGAGGGTGTGTGATTCGACGCGTGACCCAACGTGTCCCCGCTTCACTGTTTCTGGCACTCCTGATTCCCCTTCTGAGTTCGTGTATTGTCGGAAGCCACCCGGCCGGCATTGCCAGTTCGACCACGCCGGTCTATGCCAACTACACCGTGCTCGGGCCGGCAGAGGAATCGTCCTGCGCGTATCGGGTGTTTATTCTTCCATTCGGAGGCAAGGATCCGACGGAACAACTGATCGAAAAAGCTGTCAAATCGCAGGGAGGAGATGCGCTGGCCGGCGTCACCGTTGAGCTTCGCAGTTCCACGCTCTTTCTCCCGCTGGCATCAAAAGAGTGCACCATCGTCAGGGGATTGGTCGTCAAGAACGTCCGATGAACCGCATGACCTCACGAATTGAATGGCCCTCACTCTGGCTGCGCGCCTTCCGGACAGCCATCGTCTGCCTGTGCGCAGGACTGCTGGCGACAGCCTGCACGACCCCTGGCGCCATCGCGCCCTCCACGATGCCGGTGACCGCGAAATATGTCGAACTGGGGCCGTTCGATGTATCGGAATCCTGCGGCTACATCTTTTTTATTCTGCCGGTCGGCTCTCCCGATCATATTGCCGATATGATTGACACCATGGTGAAAGGGCGGGGCGGCGATGCCCTCATCGACGTCACGTCCAGCTCGTCGACCTCGTATTACCTCCTCGGCGGCAGCAACTGCGTGCAGCTCAGAGGCAAAGTCGTGAAATTCTCGAAGTAAGGTTTACTTTCCCAAGGAGTGTCCCATGCGTTTCCCAGCCTCCCCCCATCGGTTGTCGTCGTGCCTGCCCATCGCCGGTTTCCTGCTCATCGTTGCCTGTACGCCGGTAATTCCACCACCCAACCTCACCGTGCCGGCAAGGGAGCAGGAAGTGCCCATCGTCATTGCTGTCGGGCCGATTGATAAGACCAAGTTTGCCTATGACGGACGGCCGATCGGGCAGGACATTGACAAGGCGATCCAGCAGGTAACCCGCGACATGCTCCATCGCAC
>JANOEZ010000460.1:0-1861 GCA_031413335.1 Nitrospirota bacterium | reverse complement strand
GAACTGGCCGGGGAGGATAATATGACCACTCTCATGTTGTTTGGCCAGGTGTTCGGCGACCTGCGGATGGTAGGCGCGGATGTAGCCGCTCAGGCCGTGGAGGAACCGGGTCGATTGCAGCCCGCCGCCTGAGAATTCTGTCACGAACTTGAGCGTCCGATCCAGCACGTCGGTCGCCATGGTCGTGTCGGGAAGCGGCTGGTCCTTCTGCTTGCTGAAGACCTCGTACTGCTTTTTCAGATGTTCCGCGAAGACCGGCGCCATGGCCGCCGGGATGTGCAGCGGGCTGAGATTCCGCCGGAGCGACTGAATGCCGGTGATGACTTCCGCGTCCTGCCCGTCCTTCCGGTTGCAGAAATAGCCGAACGTCATCGTCTCGATGAAATTGAACAGCCCGGCGGCCTTGTCGTCCCCCAGCGTGAACAGTTCTTTGTAAAATTCCTTGCGCGCCTGCGCGAACCGTTCGCCGGACCGCTTCTGTTGGTACTCGCTGCTGGAATCCAGGTATTGGCAGTCGGAGGGGCAGGCGATGCGCGTCATGCGGTGTTCGCCGCAGCATTGGCTGCAAATGAGTCCGTTCAGGGCAGGGCAGGCACGCTTCCCCTTCGTTTGGTGGCAATAGACGCACTTGCTCATTTTACAGCCGGTCCTCCCTGCGGTGGCCCGGAGCCGGTGAAGCCATAGTCCGCCAGGGTTCGTCTCTCCTTCCCGGACTTGAACGGCGATTCGAGCCCGTTGATCTCGGCGGCGTTCCCGTAGAGATACGGGACAAGAATCAGATTCTTCACGCGGTCCACGCTGATATCGGCCGGTGTCGGCAGATATTCGGCAATCACATGGAAACGGTGGTCGGGACGCATTCGCCAGATCTTGCCGGCGGTGAAATCCGACACGTACATGTTGCCCCAGGTGTCGAAGTCCACGCCGTCGAGATTTTTGAACCGTGACGAGAAAAATCCGTTGGAGACCAGTTCGGTGATTACGCCGTCAGCGGCGATCTCGACGATACTGCCCTTGTGCCAACTGACGGCGATCAGCCGTCCTGTTTTGGGATGCACGGCCAGCCCGCGCGGTCCCGCGAGCGCGGCATCGCGCACCAGCACGGAAACCGCATGCTGCTTCGCCGGGTCGATCCGGTAAATGACGTTGGCATCCATGTCGGAGGCGTAGAGCAGGCCCTGCGGGTCCGCCGCGACATCCACGAGCGCGACAGGACCCGGCTGTCCGGCAAACGACACGGTGGCGACGGACTTGCCGGTTTTTGACGTCGAAGGCGCGGAGCGTATCCAGGTCGGCGACGTACAGGATCTGGTGAACAATCGCCATGCCCTTGGGGGCATGGAGCGTGGTGCCTCCGTCCCCGCCGTGGATAAACTGCGCGGCGATGACTTTGCCGTCCCGGTCCAGTTTCGTGATGAAGCCGTTGTTGTCTTTCTCAGTCGGCTCGCCGTTGACATTGGAGATGAAGTAGCAGTCGCAGGTGGCATCGGACAGGAAACTTTGGGGAGCCTGCAGGCCGGTCACTTGCAACGCCAAGGCGGCGGCTGGCATGCACAACAGGCCGGTGAACACAACGGAAATGGAACGGAGCAGGAGACGGTGATTCACGGTTGGGGCTTTCTGGTTGTGTGCCGGAGTCGCGGACTAGTCCGCATTATTCATGACGGCTTCTACTGCAACCGCCGATACGCCGCTACGACACGCTGGCCGCCGGTTCCACGCGGCCAGCTGGGCGGGCTCGCCGCTCGGTCGGTCGACAGCCTGTTCAAGGCTGTCTCCCTCCCTTGCGGCTCCACGCGCCCGTCTCGCCAGGCGTCTGGGCGGTTTCGTCACGAACCCTCATGAATAATGAGGACTCGAT
>JANOEZ010000459.1:0-1137 GCA_031413335.1 Nitrospirota bacterium | reverse complement strand
GCCGCATCAGCCATCTCGATGCCTTGCCTGACTTCTGCGTCCATCCCGGCCTCAAAGGGGGTGGACATGGCGAATACCCCATGCGCCTCGCGCAGGGCCGCTTGCAGATCACCGGGGTTCGTCAGATCGCCTTTTACAACTTCGGCCCCGGCCTTGGCCAGCGCGGAGGCCTTGTCCGGATTCCGCGTCATCACACGAACTTGCTGGCCTTGTGCCAGCAGGGCCTTCGCCACCGCGCCGCCCTGTTGCCCGGTTGCTCCGGTCACCAAGATTATTTTACTGGCCATTGATCGCCCTCCTTCACAATCGCAGTGGTTTGATCGGCGACACCGCGGCAGCCGGGTTATTTTTCCATGTGGATTCATCCGCGTCCACGTAGACCTCGACCTCGTTGCCGTCGGGATCGTGAAGATAGAGGCTTTGGCTGACCGTATGGTCGCTCATGCCGTTGATGTCCACGCCGGCCTGCTCCAGTTCCTTCTTTGCCGCGCGCAATTCGTCCAGACTGTCGCCGACTTTGATACCGATATGGTAGAGCCCCAGGCGGCGGCCCTGTGGCGGGCCAGGGGCATCACCGACCTGGATCAACAACAGTTCGTGATGCGTCCGACCCGAGGTCAACGCCGCAGCCGCGCCGTTGAAAATGCGCCCAACTTCGCGGAACCCCAGCAGGTCGCGATAGAAGACCAGCGACCGCTCCAGATCTTTCACATAAAACACCACGTGACCGAGGTAATGGGCTTTCATTTTGGCAGACCCTCGCCTCATGTACGAGGCGCGATTCGTGAGAAGGATTCGCCGGCTCTCAATAAAATGTTATCCGGTCGGCTCGCTATCGAGCTGATGGGCCTTGCGCCCGCCAGGGGCGAGCGGATGCTCGGGAAGCTGACCGCCGACCATGAGCTTCGCCATGTCTGCAGCGCGTGCAACGAGTTCCTGCGCCCCTTCTCGTAATTCCTGGCTGTTCTGTACCTCGTTGACGTTCCGTTCCATGTCCTCCGCGCTCCAGCCCCGTGAATGGGCAATGAACGGGAACTGTGGAAATTGCTTGGATCGGCTGCTCCCCTTCCCAAAGAAATGACCATGGAAGTGAAGGGCCGCGACCTCGTGGCCGGACTTCCGAAAACCATCACCATC
>JANOEZ010000458.1:0-4042 GCA_031413335.1 Nitrospirota bacterium | reverse complement strand
GGTGGCCCGCCGAGAGTTTAACAACGAGCAAACGCCGCAGCTGATGGGCAGCCCGGACATGCTCGGCAAGGGAATCCGGTTGAGCGAGCGCACGAAGCCCTAATCTAGTTAGATCACTTGGGTGATGGAGGAATGGCCCGTCTCGGATGTACCGGGACGGGCCGTTCCATTATCTGCTCACTCAGAGTAATCGACTTTTACCAGATACAGTCTGTGCGCGGGGGCCATATAGTCGACGGAGCGGCAGTCAGCCTTTCAGAATCCTCTTGAATGCCTCTCGGTAGACCTCAAAATCTTCGCGTTTGCCGATGGCGACCACTTCGACAATCACTTCCATCTTGACGATTCGATAGACGATACGGATTGCCTTGCGCGCGGCGTAAAGCTTGTAGTAGCCGGTGAGGTCGAGGCCTCCTCGATTGCCGAGGTGTTCGCCGAGAAGGGGAGCCGTCTCGAGTTTGCGGATCTGGCGGGCAACCTGTTCTTTGACCGAGCCGTCGAGGGTGCGAAAGTCTTTCGCGGCCTGAGCGGTCAAAACGACCTTATACGGCAAGGCGTTCTTCCTTCAAGAGAGTGTTCAGCGAGGTACGTTTGCCGGGCCCTTTTCTTTTTCTCTCCTGGACGAGCCGATAGATTTCGACATGTTCCATCACGGCCATGGCCTCGGCCATCGTCTCGTAGTCCTCGATGGGCAGGATCACGGCTTCCAATTCGTTGTTCTTGGCGATCGCGATACGGCGCTTTCGGTGTTCCTTGAGGTCGGCCAACACCTTGCCGAAAGAGCGAGCAGCGCGTGACGCACTGAGAATTTCATCTTTTTTGTAGGCAACGCTCATCTGGTGTTCCTCCTATGTGCGGAAGATCATACATCAAATAACACGCAATATATCACGAAACTAAATGAAGAGGAAATGCCTGTTGGGCGGGCTAGTAACTGACCTCGACCAGATAAAGCCCCGCCGCCGGCGCCGTGTAGCCGGCGGAGCGGCGGTCTTTCGCATCGAGAATCTGCTTCATCTCCTCCGGTTTCCGCTTCTCCTGTCCCACTTCCGCGAGCGTGCCCACCATCGCGCGGACCATTTGTTTGAGGAACCGGTCCGCTTCAATCTCAATCCTGACTATGTCCTGATCCTTGATGATCTCCAGTCGCTGGAGATCACAGATGGGATTCTCCGCGTCCGTGGGGTGCCCCTGGAATGACGAGAAGTCGTATTTGCCGACGAGATGTTTGGCGGCTTCGCGCATGGCATCCAGATTCAACTTGCCGTAGAGATGCCAGGCTCGCAGACGTTCCAGGGCTGACTGGGACGGCCGGTGTAGGATGCGATATGCATACAGCTTTCGGACGGCTGAGAAGCGGGCGTGAAAATCGTCAGCAGCCTGCTCGACTGATCGGGCGCTGATGTCGTTTGGAAGCGTGGCGTTGAGGGCACGCTGCCATTCGTTAGGGGAGAGAGGTTTGTCGGCTTTGAAACTGATGACTTGGCCCAGGGCGTGGACGCCGGCGTCGGTGCGTCCCGCAGCAATCACGGAGATGTCGGCCTGGGTGATACCCCGGAGCGTGGTTTCGACGGCTTGTTGAATGGTCGGCTGATGTGGCTGGCGCTGCCATCCAGCGTAGGCCGTGCCATCGTACTCCAGGATGATTTTGAATGTCGGCACGTCGCTAGCGGGATACGGTCTGCAGGGGTTTCACATAGGTCTTGATGCCGTCGAAGATGGATTCGGCAATCCGATTCAGAAACGCATCGCTTTGCATCAGCCGTTCCTCGGTGGGGTTCGTGATGAAGGCGACTTCGGCGAGAATGCTGGGCATGGCGGTGTACCGGAGCACGTAGAACGGGGCGGTTTTCACGCCGTGGTCTTCGACGTCATAGTAGTCGTCCAGGCGCGAGATCATCGCCTTCTTGGTCGTCCAGGCCAGTTCCAGCGACTCCTGCACTTTCTTCGTGGTCAGGAGGTCGGCGACCAGGTATTCCCAGCCGATGCCGGTGTCCTTGATGGGCGTTCCGTTTTCCCGCGCAGCCACTTCCAGGGCGCGCCGATCGGTCGCTTCGCCAAAATGGTAAATTTCCACGCCTTTCGTGGACCGTTGGGGATGCGAATTGACGTGGACGGAGACGAACAGATCGGCGCCCATGTTGTTGGCGAACTTGGCGCGGTCCTCCAGCTCGATGAACACGTCCCGGTCGCGCGTCATCAGCACGCCCTTGCCGAGCCGTTTGACGATGAGATCGCGGAGCCGGAGGCTGACGTACAGCGTGATGTCCTTTTCCGCCATGCCGCTGCGTCCGATCGCGCCGGGGTCCTTTCCGCCATGGCCGGCATCAATGACGATGATCTTAATGTCGTCGCGGCTGGCTCTGGCCTCGGTCCTGGGGGGCGGCACGATGGCTCGAGGCGCCGGCGCTTTTGCCTGTGGGGCGGGCGGAGGCGGCGATGGAGCCGCGTCGGGAGCCGGCAGGGCAGGAGGGGCAACGGGGGCCGGCGGCACGGTCGGGCCCGGCAGCATGGGTGATGTCTCTGGTGTTCCCGATTTGTGAGGAGGCGGAGGCGCGGCCGGCTGAGCGGGAGTGTGGTTAAAGACATCCACCACCAGTCGATCCGGTTGACTGAGCGGCAGCAGTTTATAGTCGCTGACGGCGCTCATGTCGAGCGAGATGGTGACCGAGCGGGGGTGCGGCTGCGCGATGACAATTTCATCGGGGAATTTGGTTTCCGCCAGCCGGTCCTTCGCGGTTTTCCCCAGCAGGGCGTTCTGCAGCTCGATGATGATCCGGTCCGGGTTTTTCAGCCGGTTTTGCGTGAAGGACGTGCTGCGTTGAAGATCCAGGACGATCCGCGTGTGGTCCGGGTAGGTTTTAAACCGGACATCGCGGACGAGCGCGGGCGTGGCGATGGCCGGCACGAATCTTTTTCTGGCTTTCCGGCCCCGTCCGGCCGGGGCCTGCGAGGGCGTCGCTTGCCCTCCCTGCGAAAAAGCAAGATTGGCGGATGACACGATCGGCAGGCTGACGGGCGTTGCCATCAGGATGACGAGGGTCGATCCAATCAGCATGGTATTGCGAATGGCACTCATGGATACAATCAATGTCCTGTGAAAATTCTCGCGTGCGCGGCCCGGATTGTCAAGGAAACAGACATCTGCTCGTTCTGCCCGCGTCGCGTTAATCTCTTGTGGGCGCCTGGATCAGACAGGGGATTCGTGGGGGAGCCTGAACAGACGGCAGGCATTGGCGGATGTGAGCCGGCCGACCTCGTCCACGCTCACCGGCGCCGCCGTGCTTTTGACGCTTGCAATCGTCTCGGCGACCAGCCGTACGTAGGCCGGCTCGTTCCGCTTGCCGCGATGTGGAACCGGCGTCAGGTAGGGGCAGTCGGTTTCAATCAGGATGCGGTCCATCGGAACAGTTGCCACAATTTCACGCAGCATCGTGGCGTTCTGAAAGGTCACGACGCCCGAAAACGAGAGGTGGAATCCCAGGTCGAGCCCGTCCTTTGCCAGCCACGCGTCTCCCGTAAAGCAGTGGAACACTCCTCCCACGTCGGCCGCCTGCTCCTCCTTTAAAATAGCGATCGTATCCTCCTGCGCTTCCCGCGTGTGAATGACGACGGGAAGTGTGAGTTCCCGCGCCAGCTGAATCTGCTCGCGAAAGCGTTCCCGCTGCAAGGTGGGTGGAGAATGGTTGTAATGGTAGTCGAGCCCAATCTCACCGTAGGCCACGACCTTGGGATGCTTGGCCAGGCGTCGGAGTTCATCGTACCAGCCGTCGTCGATGTGCCGGACCTCGTGCGGGTGCACGCCGATGGAGTAAAAAACCTTTCTGGTTTTCCTTTATTTTTTTCTATAAACTCAGTTGTCAAAACTTTCTTAATATGTTCATCAACAAATTTAAGTTTGGCATATCGAACATCAACTTTTTTATGACAAATTCCTTTATCTCGGTCTGAGTGAGCAACAAAGTGACAAATTTCTTTAAGAAATGTCTCACCTTTGAGTTTCGCTCGAATTTCGATTAAAAGTAGCTTAACGTCATCTTCG
>JANOEZ010000457.1:0-3080 GCA_031413335.1 Nitrospirota bacterium | reverse complement strand
CAGCAGCAGACCGGTGCCGACCAGCACGCCGAACAGGGTCATGGGAATGGCTCCGAGCGTGTAGGGCCACCAGTCCAAATGCGCCGGCAGGTCCTTCTGGATGTAGTCTATCCAGGATTTTGGCGTGGGCTCCTGTTGAGCCGGCGCCGTCTGTGGTGTCGTGGTGGTCATGTTTTGTTCGTCCTGCTCTCAGCATCTTCAGGACTGAGGACTGAGTGCTGAGGACTGAGAGAGATGAAACAGCTTGTCAAAACCCTCAGAAAACCTCAGTCTCAGTCCTCGTTGCTCAGTCCTGATTTCTACGTGCTCTGGACATTCACGTACAGTTGCTCTCCCCGCTTGATCACCTCGAACCGGTCGAGCGGACGGGGCGGAGGCCCCGCGATGTTCGTTCCGTTCTTGTCGTACACCCCCTGGTGGCAGGGGCAGAGAAACTGCTGGCGTTCCTTGCTCCATGACACGAGGCATCCAAGATCCGTACAGCGTCTGGAAAAGGCCGCGACACCCTGGTCCGTCTGCAGCACCAGAATCTTGTGGCCGCTGAAATCCAGCGACAGGGCTTCTCCCGGCTGAATCCGTGACTCCGCTCCGATGAGCACCGCTTCGGACCGTCTCGGTTTCTGGCTCGGGACCAGAAATTGAATAAATCGCAGCCCGAGGGTGCCGACCCCGAAGAGGAGCCCGAACCCCATCACCGCCTGGCTCAGAAACCGGCGCCGGCCCGCATCATCATGAACGATGGCCACGTTCGACCCCGTTAATCGTTATTCGTGAACCGCAAGACTCGCTTCTCACACGTCACGTCTCATGAATAGGCTTTCTCTCCGTGCTCCGTGAGGTCCAGCCCCGCGATCTCCGCTTCGTGATCCACGCGCGGCCGCAGAACCAGCGTGAGACCTTTTATCAAGCAAAAGGTCACCACCCCGGCAAAGGCCCAGACGGCAACCACCGCCACCATCTGGGCGAAAAACTGGTAGGGATAGCCGTAGAACAGGCCGTCGCTTCCATCCGGATTGACGGTCGTGGAGGCAAAGAGCCCAGTGGCGATCATGCCCCAGGTGCCGCCGACACCGTGCATGCCGAACACATCGAGTGAATCGTCATACCCCAGAATGAGCTTCACGTAGTTCACCACCATATAACAGAGCCCTCCGGCCCCGATCCCGATGACGACCGCCGAGAACGGGCTGACATAGCCGGCTGCCGGAGCAATCGCCACAAGCCCCGCCACGGCTCCGCTGACCGTTCCCAAGGCGGTGGGTTTGTCCCGTTGCAGCCATTCGACCGCCATCCACGTTAATGCCGAGGCGGCTGCGGACATCTGGATCGCCACAAAGGCGCCGGTCGTCGTGGTCATCGGCGCCAACGCAGCGCCCGCTGCAAATCCGAACCAGCCGACCCACATCAACCCTGCTCCGCAGAATGACAGGGGCAGATGGTTCGGTGTCATCTCGACCCGTCCGTACCCTTTGCGCGGCCCGATCATGACCGCCGCCACCAGCGCGGTGACTCCCGCACTCACGTGGACCACCGCGCCGCCGGCAAAATCGAGCGCGCCGAGATTCGCGAGCCACCCGCCGCCCCAGAGCCAGTGCGCAAGCGGTCCGTAGACCAGCGCGGTCCACAGGAGCCCGAAGACAAGGAAAAACAATACCCGCATGCGTTCGACCAACGCGCCCGTCACCAACGCCAATGCCAGCGCGGCGGTCATCGTCTGGTAGGCCAGTTGCGGCGCCGGACTTCCTGGACTCCTGCCGAACGCCAGCGCATCCCCGAAGCACAGCCATTCCAACGAGACCACGACGAGCGCCAACAACGGCATCCCCATGGTGTTGAGCACATTTTTCTTCCGCACCATCCCGCCGTAAAACAACGCCACCCCCGGCAGCGTCAACATCACCAGCACGGTGGAAACCAGCAACCACAGTGTTTGATCGGACCGAAGCATCAGACCACTCCGTTTACGAGTACGCCCGTTCGTTGTGCTGACTGAGGTCCAGACCCATCCGTTCTTCCTCCGGCGAGACGCGCAGACCGACCAGCCGGTCGACCAACTTCAGGATGAGATAGGTTCCGATGCCGGCAAACAGCGCCACGGCCAGCACCGCAAGGGCTTGTACGCCCAGGAAGCCGGGATTGCCGTACAGCAATCCGTCGGCTCCGCCCGGGTTGATCGCCTTGGATGCCAGCACCCCCGTCGCGAGAATGCCGAAGATCCCTCCAACGCCGTGAATGCCGACGACATCCAGCGAATCGTCATACCCGAACTTTCCCTTGTTCATAATTGCCGCGTAGGACAGCCCGCCGGCCGCCAATCCGATCAGCATGGCGGAAAAAGGCCCGACGTATCCGGCCCCCGGCGTGACAGTTGCCAGCCCGGCTACGGCTCCGCTGGCGATGCCCAGTACCGTCGGCGTCCCGCGATGCACCCATTCGACCGCCATCCAGGCCAGGGCCGCCGTCACGGCCGCCGTATGCGTGGAGAGAAAGGCCGTCACCGCGATGGCATTGGCCCCCAACGCGCTCCCGGCGTTAAACCCGAACCACCCCACCCACAACAGGCCTGTCCCCAGCAGTACCATCGGCATGCTGTGCGGCGCCATGTATTCAGTGCCGTACCCCTGGCGTTTGCCGAGCACATAGGCACAGACCAGGGCGCTGATCCCGGAACTGATGTGCACGACCGCCCCCCCGGCAAAATCCAGCGCGCCCAGCTTGCCCAGCCATCCCCCGCCCCACAGCCAATGCGCAATCGGGCAATAGATGACGATCGACCAGAGGACCGAAAACAGCAACAGGGCGCTGAACTTCATCCGCTCGGCGAACGCACCGGTGATCAGGGCCGGCGTGATCGCCGCGAACATCAGCTGAAAGATCATGAACGCCTGGTGCGGGATCGTCGGGCCGTAGGTGGGATGCGGAGACAACCCGACCTCGCGGCTGCGGCATAAACTGCCAGCAGGTTATAGGCATTGAATTCCCCGATCAGCCTGAACTGCACTTCCTGTTCATTGATCAGCATCTGCAATCCGGAAAGACTGTTATCCAGGATCCTTCCTTTGAAATCTGAAATGGAACGG
>JANOEZ010000456.1:0-3164 GCA_031413335.1 Nitrospirota bacterium | reverse complement strand
CACCGGCTTAAACGTTAACGGCATTTCGTTGGGTACCGTCACATGGGCCGTTAAGTTAGTTGTCGCAACACTCGTTGGGAATGCCACTGGAGCAAATGTTGTGACAATATCGGGCTTGATTCTGCTCGTGCAGTTCGAGCGCGTGGCGGCCATCGTGGCCATTCTGATCATTGCGCGCGAAGTTGCCGTCACCGGCGTGCGCGCCATCGCGGCGGCTCAGGGAATCATTATCGAGGCGGAGACGACCGGGAAGTACAAGATGGTCATCCAGGTGGTTGCGATTGTCTTCCTCCTGCTCGAAAACGGCGTTCTGCCGGCCTCCTGGCACCCGCACGAGATCGGAACCGCGCTGCTCTATGTAGCATTGGCTCTGGCCCTCTATTCAGGAAACCGCTATCTCTGGAGCTTCTGGCAGCAAAGCTCAACTAAAGGATTGTAGATGGCTTCGCTACAGCCACATGACTGGTTTCCAATCATTCTGGCCATCGGTGGGTACCTGGCTGGCTCAGTGTCATTTGGGATCCTCGTCTCAAAATGCCTCGGTGCTCCTGATCCCAGAACGGCCGGCAGCCGTAACATTGGATTTACGAATGTCCTGCGGGTCGCCGGCAAGAGAGCCGGCATCCTGACCCTGGTTGGCGACATGGGGAAAGGATGGGCCGTCGGCTGGCTGGCCACCCAGACCATGGATCACGATGCATGGGTGCTCGGCATTGCCGTCTGTCCAATCCTTGGACACCTTTTCCCAGTCTTCCTGAAGTTCCAAGGCGGGAAAGGAGTTGCCACGGCCATCGGAGCCGTGGGGGGCATTGCGCCGTCCATCGGGCTCGGACTGATTGGCATTTGGCTGCTCACCGCTGCCCTTTGGAAGTACTCTTCAGGAGCAGCCCTGGCTGCATTTTTCTCATTGCCATTCCTGGGCCTATTGGCGGGGGAAAGCATGGCTTTCTTGATCTTTACACTCATCGTGACCGGGCTGATCGGCGCCCGTCACAAGGGGAATATCCTGCGTCTCTGGCATGGCACCGAGCCGAAGATCGGCCAATCAGATAGTTTACATAATACCTCTTATCAGACCTAGGCGATGGCAAGGATGGCCCGATGACCGCCGAATTTCTCGGCCGAATCCGCAAGGAATTCACGCTGACCACCCGCGGAATCCACGAAACCGTGCTGGCCATTGCCGAACGCGTCAACCGAAAGGTCCAGATTCTCAAACTGCATTGGCAGGCCGCGTCGCTCGCCGGCCAAATCGAACATCTCCATCAACAACTCGGCACCGCTCTCGCCGCAGTCCTTGCCCCGCACGACGGCCGCAGTGCGCACGACATCACCCACGGGGCGACCGAGCAGCGCGTGGCCGAAATTGCCTCCCGCGTGCGGCTCCTGAAAAAGGAACTCTTGCAGGTCGACCCACGGGTCCGGCAGATCGAATCCGAGGCCTTGCGGGAGGATCTCCTCACTCTGGAACGCGATCTCTTTCTTCGTTCGGCGACGCTTGAACGGCTCCGCGTCGTTCAAGGAGCGTCGGCAAGCGGCAGCACGACCGGCCAGCTTGGGCTGCCGGCTTCCGTTCGCGTCGTGGCAGTGCTGCGGGGGCCCTCGCTGCTGCTCAGTTTCGACACGGTCGTATTCAAACCGGGCGACACGGTGATTCTCCTGGGCCTTCGAGACGAACTGAAGGCCGTGCTCCCACTTTTTCTGGACCGCAAGCGCGCGACCGCATGAACCGTCTGACATCTGACACCCGGCGATTCGAGTACAATGGCTCGCATTCATGCACCGCGTGGGTGCTTGGACTGTTCCTCTGCCTGCCGATGAGTGCCGGCGATTCCGCTGCGGCGTCAGGTGAGACCGGCGGGCTTCGCCTGCTCGAAGAAATGCAGAATGTCATCACGGACCTGGCCGAACGCGTCAAACCGTCCGTGGTCAGCGTCGGGGCCATCCGCCCCAAAGACTCTCTCCGCGATCGGCCTCCCAATGCGCCCGGGTCTGGCTCCGGTGTGATCATTGATCCTGACGGGCACATCGTGACGAACAATCACGTCGTCGGCGACGCCTCCGAAGTTGAGGTGCGGTTGTCCGATCGAACCAGATTCATTGCCCAGGTCATCGGCAAGGATCCGGACACCGACCTGGCGATTCTCAAGGTCACTACTGACAGGAAACTCCCCAGTGCGCACTTCGGCGACTCGTCAACCGTCAAGGTCGGTCAGTGGGCACTGGCCGTCGGCAATCCCTTCGGCCTCGATCGAACCGTCACCTTGGGCGTCATCAGCGGGATCGGACGGGAAAACATGAATCTCTCCCGCTACGAGAACTTTCTTCAGACGGATGCTTCCATCAATCCGGGGAATTCCGGTGGCCCGCTGTTCAACATGCACGGCGAGGTCATCGGCATTAACACGGCCATCATCAACTTCGCCCAAGGCATCGGCTTTGCCATCCCGTCGAATATGGCCAGGCAGGTCATGGAACAGCTCCTCATGAAAGGCAAGGTCGTGCGAGGATGGCTGGGCGTGGGCATTCAGCCGGTCACAGCCGATCTCGCGGCCAAGTTCGGCGTCACTGAAGGCGAAGGCGTGTTGGTGAACGAAGTGTTCGACGGCGATCCGGCAGCCCGCGCCGGCATTAAACCTGGCGACATCATCACCAAAGTGGACAGCAAATCCGTGGAGACACCCAATATGCTGTCGCGCCTCATCGCCAGCCTGCCGCCTGGCGCCACCGCAAAGGTCGAAGTCATCCGGGACGGTCGCCGCCAGCTCCTCCCCGTCCCGCTCAGCGAGCGCCAGGATGCTCCGATCGTCGCCTCCCTGCCCCCTCCGTCACGATCGGAAGTCAAACTCGGTCTCGACGTTCAGGAATTGACCCCCGAGTTGGCGGGCAAGTTCAAACTCAAGGAATCGACGGGCGTGCTGATCGCCAAAGTCGACCCTGGCAGCATTGCGGAAGCGGAAGGCCTTCGGGATGATTCTGCCACCGAAATTAGAATTTTAGAAGAAAGTGATGATGAAGTTGTTTTCAAGTTGACGAATCTGTTGGTCAAAAACTCGCTCAATAATGAAATTGCCAACATCAATGGGATTATTCGGGCAGTTAAATCAAAATCGAAATAAAATGTGGGCGGAATTTTAACCGCCCCTTTTTTTTAAGTGCAAACG
>JANOEZ010000455.1:0-9294 GCA_031413335.1 Nitrospirota bacterium | reverse complement strand
GCTCGACATCACCTTGGACCACCGCCGGCTCCAGGCCCAGATCCGTTTTCAGCACGACGCCTTTGCCAAGATAGGCCGGCTCCATCAACGCGACAACAGACTGCGCCAGATGATCCAGCCGCACCGACGCGTGGGCCGGCTTTGGCTGGCGCGTCAGCGACAGCTTGTCCTTGATGATGCGCACGACGCGATTCAGCTCCGAATCGATGATCGCAATCGTTTTCTTCATGTCGGGCGTCGCCTGGGGATCTTCGGCCAGCGTCTGCACCTGCCAGGCGATGGAGTGCAGCGGCGTGCCGACTTCATGGGCCACCGACGAGGCCAGGAGCCCCAGCGCGGCCAGCCGGTCCGACCGGTTGAGCCGGTCCTTGAGCTCGACCAGTTGCGAATTGGCCCGCAGCAGCTCGGCCCGTGCCGCCTCCTCGCGCGCCTTGCGCTCCTCCCGCGTCATCGCAAAATAGGCCACGCCGGCCAGGATCCCGACGACCAGCGTCCGGTTGATCAGCACGGCCGTGAACCGCTCGCGCTTCTTGGCCGGCTGCAGCAGCCCCACGTAGGTGACGGCGATGCACAGGACCACGGTCAGGTACATCAGCTTGCGGTTTCTGACGGTCGCGACAAGCAGAATGGGAATGATGAAGGCGTAGGCGCCGACGACGTTCAGTGGCGCCACCGATTCGAAGGCCGCGATCGCCAGAAACACGGCCGCCGCCAAGCCGAGCACGAAGGCATCTTTGGCGCGGGCAAGTTGTCGAAGCGTGCGCAGCAGGGGTTTCATCGGTGTGCTGGGAAGATACTGGAAATATTCCGGCCCCGCAAGGAGGGCGCGATTACGCCTGCCCTGCGGGCGGCAACGGACGGAGCGCGCGCAGCGCCGAGGCCGCCTGATGCACGCGCGGATCGTCGCGTAGGCGTTCCAACGGCAGCGCGATCTTGCGGGACCAGTTGGCATAACTTTCCACCGTTCCGGGCACGTTGGTCTGCGCCATCTCGCCCAACAAATCCTCCAGATTGGCCAGCACCGCCCAGGACGGCGTGCGGGCAAGAAACAGGTGCAGCGCGTGGCATACTGCAGCTGTCATCGGCTGTGCCGTCGCCGACTCCTCCGTCACACCGGACGGCAGCAGACCCGCCGCGCTCAGCGCCCGGACGATGCGCTGCTTGTCCTGCTGCCGTTCCTCCCGCGCCCGCTGCACGGCCCCGCCGTCGGCATAGAGCCCCAGCCCGGCGCGCACGTCGATGTCGCGCCCGGCCCAGAATCCCGACAGCGTCGGCAGGTCGTGGGTGGTGACGACCGCCACCGCCTGCTGCGGATAGGCCTCCGGTGGTTTCCAGTCTCCCCGATCCGTCCGCTCGAAATACAGCACGCGATACGACAGCACCCGCGCCGCCGCGAGCCGCTCGCGGACTCCATCGGGCACCGTGCCGAGATCCTCTCCAATGATAACCGCCTTGTGGCGGACGCTCTCCAACGCCAGAATGCCCAGCAGATCCTCCACCGGATACCGGACATAGGCGCCGGCGGATGCCGGCATGCCGAGGGGAATCCAGAAGAGACGGAACAGTCCCATCACGTGATCGAGGCGGAGCGCGCCGCCATACGTCAGATTGTGCCGCAGCAGCTCGGTGAACATACGGTAGCCGGTTTCGCGCATCCGGACCGGATTGGCCGGCGGCAGGCCCCAGTTCTGCCCCTGCGGCGCAAAGGCGTCCGGCGGGCAGCCGCAATCCGCCTCCAGCGCCAACACGTCCTGATAGACCCAGGCATCGCTGCCGTTCCGGTCGCTGCCGAGCGCGAGGTCGTGATACAAGCCGACCGGCATGCCGAGCGCGCACGCGCGGGCCGACGCCGCCCCCAACTGTTCGGCAGCCACCCACTGCACATATTGATGAAACCGGATGCGCGCCCGGTGCGTGACGCGAAAGGCCGCCACGCTCGCCGACTGGGGCGAGCGGTAGGGCTCCGGCCATTCCCGCCAGGCCCACACCAGCGGATGCTGGCGGCGCATCTCCTCCGCGAGCGTCTGAAACAGCGCACACATTTCCAGCGTCTCGCCCTCGCGTTCGATAAATCGCGCGAAGGCCCGGCCCCGTTCCGTGGCGGGAGTCAGCTCGCGATCCTTGACCTCCCCGCCGCCGAGATGCCGCTGGCAAAACGTCGTCCACAACGATTCGAGCACGGCGCGTTTCGCGGCGGACACCTGATCGTAGTCCACCTTCTCGCCCACCCGCAGCGCCGCCAGCGCGCGCTGGAACCCCGCATCCTGCACCGCCTGCTGCGCGGACTCGCAGAGCTGATACTCGGGGATGGCCTCGATATCGAGATAGAGGAGGTTCAGAAACAACCGGCTGGTGGGAGAATAGGGGCTGATCTCGAACGGCCGGGCGTTGTTGAGGGTGTGCAGCGGATTCAGGCCGATGAGGCCGGCATGGAGATCCTTCGCCGCCCACTCCACGAGCGTCTGCAGATCGCCGAAATCGCCGACACCCCAATTGCGGGCCGAGCGCAACGCGTAGAGCTGCACCGCCAGCCCCCAGAGCCGGCGTCCGTCCTGGGACTCCGGCGGCATATGACAGGCGGACGGCGCCACGATCAGACGCAAGGCGCCCTCCACTTGCCGCGATTCCGACACCCCCTTGACCGTCACATCGTAATACCCGATCGGCAGCCCCGCAGGAAGCGGCAGATCAAAACGGACGTGGCGGAGATCGTCCACCGTGCGCGTCTCGGCTGGAGACAAACCAGGCCCCGCCTTCCCGCTCTGCCGCACCGCGCCGGTTTCGTCCCGCACGTCCCACGAGATCATGATGTCCCGATCGTCCTGCTCCTGCGCCGGCATGCGGACCGACCAGCGGCCAGATGCCTCTGCCTCTCGCGCAATGTGCACCGGATCGCACGCCTGCCGCCACGGCGCATCCGCGCAGTCCGCCAGCGCGCGACGCAGCGTCTCAGGTGATGCCACCTGCACGCCCATCGCCTCCAGAATCGCCCGCTGAGTCTGGGCCGATGTCTCGTGCCGCTGCCCCCAGATGTCGTAATAGTCGGAGGCAATACCGTATCGCTCCGCCAGCTCGCGCAGCAGTTCCTGTTCGTCGTGTTCCATACGAGCCTGAGTCTGAGAGAAGAACGCCGGTAAGTCAAGAAACGCAGCGTTTGTTTATTCATCTGGTTTGTTTGGTTCGTCGCAGAGGTGACCGGCTGAGCAAACCAGAGAAACCACAGAAACCAGATAGACCGGAGAAACCGGCTCACGTACAATCCCGTCAATGCTGGAGATCGCGCTGGTCCTCGCCACCATCGTCGCCGTCGGAATTCTTGGTTTTCTCACCACCATTTTCACTCCCGACCTCATGACGACGATCGGGCTGGTGATGCTTGCGCTGGGCTTGCTGCTCGGCGTGCCGACCGGATTCTGGTATCACGTCCTCCTCTACCGGATCCTGTCGCCTCGCATCGCGCTACCGCCCAAGTGGTGGTGGGCTCCGGTCGATCTCCATCCTCTCCTGACCGAACAGGAATTAGCCCGCCTCAAGCCCTGGTTTACGATCGGCGGCATCGGATTCGTGTTCTCGATCGTCGGCGGCCTCGCGGCCATGGCCGGCCTGCTCGTGAGGTAGCCCATGCTGCCGGACGCCGTTCGTTTCGGGACAAGCTCATGGGCTTACGAGGGCTAGCAAGGGCAGGTCTACAAACAGACCTACCCCAAAAACAGGTTTTCAAAAGACTGCCTGAAGGAATATGCCGTGTACGAACATGGAGGGACGCGCCTGTTCCGGACCGTCGGTGTGGATCACAGTTTTTACCGGCCTCCGACCGCGGCGCAATGGACCGGCTATGCCGCGCAGGTCCCGGACGATTTTCGAATCTGCTCGAAAGTGTGGGAGGAACTCACCATCGCCGCCTTCGCCGACCACCCCCGCTATGGAGCGAAGGCCGGCAGGACGAACCCACGCTTTTTAGACGCCGCGCTGTTCGAAGATATGGTCCTCGCGCCCGCACGCACCGGGCTGGGCCACCAGGCCGGTCCCATGATCTTCGAGTTCCAGCGTGTCGGCCTCGACCCGGAGGCGTTCTTCCCCACCCTGGACCGCTTTCTCTCCAAACTCCCGGCCGGCCACCAATACGCCGTCGAGGTGAGAAATCCCGCAATGCTCGGCGCCCGCTACCACGACATGCTCAGGGCCTACCGCATCGCCCACGTGTACAATCACTGGACGTTCATGCCGGCGCTCGCAGCGCAACACGCAGCACTGGGACGCCGCTTCTCCGCGCCCTTCACTCTCATGCGGCTGCTGACACCGCTGGGCACGGCCCACGCCGACGCGGTCGCGCGCTACGCGCCGTACACGAAGCTGGTCCAGCCACAACCGCGCATGCGCGCCGACGTGCTGGCGCTCATCCGGCAGGCCCTCGCGGAAGAGACCGCCGTCTTCGTCCTCGCCAACAACCGGGCGGAAGGCAATGCGCCCCTGACGATCCAGGCCATCGCCGACGGGCTCCAGGCTCCCCCGCCCGGCTGACCAGCTCCCGATCCACCCGTGGCCGCCCGATCGACGCGTCGCCCGCCCGATTGCCGCCCATGCCATCGCGTGGTAGCATGAATCAGCATTGAGGGTTGGGTGATCGCCCTCAGGAACCGCCCGCCCTTCTGACATTGCCCCTGCCACAGGAGGCTGATTGGCCATGACACCCCTGTCCTTCGTACTCACCCGCGGGATTCTTGCCGGCATGATGATGCTCGGATTTGCACCGGTGGCGGCCACGGCCGAGCAGAATCGGCTGGAATTGCTCGGCGCCTACCGGTATGCGTATCGCGAATCGATGAGCCTCGCAGAGGCGAAGAAAATTGCCTGTGCGGAAGCGACCCGCCTGTCGGTGGATTCGTCGAGGTTCTTCCTGGACGCGACGTCGCACGTGATCGATCCGCCGTTCCTGCGGGACCTCGCGCAAAAGATCGTCTCCGGGTCTCTCAAGGACGTGCAGATCGTCGAACAATCGGAGAAGGGCCAGACGGTGTCCTGCAAGGTCAGAAGCTATCTGGATCAGGACGAGGTCAAGGCGGTCATCGTCTCGGAAATCACCCGCAGCCCGGCAGGCGAACCGCCGGGGCTCGATCAGAACCGGACATTGAAAATTCTCAGCGCGCAGGACGGCAAGGACGGCACGGTCGTGGTGGTCTACCAGGCATTGAAACGGCTGGACTGGTTGAGCACGGCCTACGACGGCAGCCTTCGGGAGACCGCCGATGTGATGATCGAGTATTACAACGAGCAGGGCATCCCTCTCGGCGCCGACCGGCATCCGGCTCGCCTGAAGCCGGACGGCACCGAGGTGATGAATCCTGGCGAAATCAGTTCCCGCACGTTCAGAAAACCGCCCGGCACGAAATCCTACCGGGCCTGGCTCGTCAAATAGCGCCGGCCGGGCGCAATGCGCCCGGCCGTTCCGCCTGTCCTACTTGCCTGCCATGGGCGGCAGATTGATCCCGAACCGCTCCAGCCCCATGATCACGGTCAACGCCGCCGGTGAATGCTGGACAATTTCCTTTTGCACCTCGATCCGGCGCAGGTCCACGAATTCCGGCGCGGTCAGCCCGAGCTGCTCGCGATAGGCCCGGTCGGCGATCCCGCGCTGCTTCTCCGCTTTCTCGCGGGCTTCCTCGGCCTTCTGAAACTCGATCATCGTGATGCGCCGCTGTTCCTGCTTGATGGTCTCCGCCGTCTGCTCCAGCACCCCCTTGGGCGGCAGGATACTGCCGACGACGACCCGGTTCAGCACCAGCGGCATTTTATGTTTCTCGACGATACTCATCCGCACTTCCTTGTCGATGGCGTCCTGGAGCTTCGTCCGCGTGGCCGGTTTGGTCGTCAGCTCGAAGAGCGGATACTTCTGCACTTCTTCACGGACGATGGTGCGAAAGGCCTCCTTGACGTTGTTGACGTACCAGTGCGGGCCGAATCGGGACACCATATCGGGCGAGCGGCCCGCCATCACGTTGGCGATGAAGAAGGCGTCGAATGAGACCGGCGCGTTCTCCGACGAGATGATGTCGAAGTGCTCCGAGTACTGGATCGGACGGATGTCCACATCCACCACCTCGGTCGTGAGCGCGATCATCTGCCGGCCGGTGCTGATGGGAATCGGATCCACGCCGCCATGGCCGAGGAACAATGGCTTCTCGACCAGCACGCCCTCGTGGCCGGCATCCACGGTGGCATAAATGCAGCCTGACAGCGTGAGCGATAGCGCCAGAACCATCGCTCCGATCACTCTCATTCCCCTGATGTCGTCCATATAGCCCTCCCGGTTACGTGCCTCTGTCCCGAAGCACGGTTCATGTACAGCGCATGACCTGCCCGCTCCTTCGTACGGCTCCGCGCAACAGGCTCTTGCTTCAGCTTATGGGTAGATCTGCGGCGAGTCAACAGGCCTTGGCCCGCTTCAACTTGGAAGAACGGTCGGAAAAAAACGATGCGTGCTAATTAATTCCTGCCTGGCGCTGCAACCACCGGACATACTTGATGATTTCATCCACCTCGGCAGGGATGACGGTGGGAATCTTCGGCATGTCGCCGAATTGCCAGTGATGCGCGCGGACGCCCATCGTGGCGGCGCGCTGGAACGCCGCATCGCCGTGGTGATTCGGTTCGTAGATTTTATGGACGAGCGGAGGCCCCTGCTGCGTCCCCCCGCCCCGCTCCCCGTGGCAGCGAGCGCAATTGGCAGTGAACGCGGCTTCTCCCTTTTTGAATTCGGCCGGAACCGCAGCCGGCTGCGAAGCAGACAGACCGATGCGCGGCGAGCCGAGCACAGCAGCCAGCAGCATCAGCAGAAAACCGCCGGCACGAATCGTTCCCTGCCGCAACGTTGATCTGCGCATCATGTTCATGGCTTACCTCTTATCAGAACGATCGCCGGCCGGAGGCCGTCCGAATTGCTCGTCCACCATCTGCGCCGTCCGCTTGGCCGTCAGGTAGCGATAGAGGCGCGCGGAAACCGGAATCACGATGATCAGCGTGATGATCAGATACATGAAAAATTCTTCTGGCGATACGCTCATATTTTCACCGCATCCTTCGCATAGACCGCGGGATCGCTCAAGCCGGCCGCCTTGAACCCCTCGAACCTGATTCGGCAACTGTCGCAACGACCGCAGGCTTCTCCGCCGGCGGCCGGATCATAACAACTGTGCGTCAACTGCAGCGGCGCCTTCAGCGACAGGCCCAGCCGGATGATCTCGGCCTTGGAGAGCGTCAGCAGCGGAGCCCGGATCTCGACGCCGCGGCCTTCGACGCCCATCTTCGTTCCCAGTCGGGCCACCCGCTCGAATGCCTGCAGATACTCGGACCGGCAATCCGGATAGCCCGAATAGTCCAGCACGTTTGCTCCGATGTAGATCGCGCCGGCCTCCACTGTTTCGGCATAGGCCAGCGCCAGCGAGAGAAAGATCGTGTTGCGGGCCGGCACGTAGGTGGACGGAATGCCCTCCCGGCGCTCGGCCTCCGGGCGATCCTTGGGCACCGGCTGATCCGAGGTCAGGGCCGACCCGCCGATCGCACGCAGATCGATCTCGATGACACGATGATCGGCCGCCTCGAACGCGCGGGCCACCAACCGGGCCCGCTCGATTTCGATACGATGGCGCTGGCCGTAGGCGATCGTCAGAAGATAGAGGCGGCAGCCGTCTCGTTTGGCGACCGCAGCGGCCACGGTCGAGTCCAGGCCACCGCTCGCCAGCACAACCGCCTTGGAGGACATGGAGGGCATGCGCGTTTGGAACCATGCGGAACGCCGACGCGGCGTTCCTGCCGTCATTACTGCTCGCGTTCCTCGCCCTTTTCGATCTTCTCGATCAATTCCTGCTTCGACTGGCAGGCGACGCATGATTTGGCAAAGGGAACGGCCGCCAGGCGCTTCTCGTTGATTTCCACGCCGCACTCGTCGCAGAGGCCATAGGTGCTGTCCTCCAGACGGCCCAGCGCCTCGTCGATCAACTGGCGCCGCTTGTTGCGCATTTCCATCAACGAGATGCCGAGTTCGCGATCCAGGTCCATGAGCGACTGATCGCCGACATCCATGGCGGACTCCAGGCGCCGGCGCTGATCCTCCGTCAGGGACGCGCCCAGATTGCCGGTGATTTCCTGCATCAATTCCTGACGCTTGTCCATCAACATCCGATGGAGCGCCTCGCGCCGATCGGGCGCCATCGCTTTGGTGGGCCGCTTGACCGCGACCACAACCGCCGGCGCGATCGGCCGCGCTCCCGCCAGGGGCTTTTTGACGCTCACCGGCTGAGGCTTGGGCGGCGACTTCTTGACCGGCTTGCGCGCCGAAGATTTTTTCGTTTTGGTCTTTCCCGCCATGCGTGCTGTGCTCCTCCCTCTCAAAAAAGGCGGGTATTCATAACATGGCACCCCGGGTTTGACAAGACCCTTTAAGCCGTGAGGCGTGACGCGTTAGGCGTAGGTGATGAGAGAGTCGACGTGACAGCCATCCAGCTTGTCGCGTCCCTTGAGCGACGTCAACTCGACCAAAAAGACGAGCCCGACGATCTCGGCGCCCAACTGACGGAGCAGGTGCACCGTGGCCGCCGCCGTTCCGCCTGTCGCGAGCAGATCGTCCACGACCAGGACGCGTTCCCCCATCTGCACGGCATCGCGGTGAATCGCCAGCGAGTTGGAGCCGTATTCCAGATTGTATTTCACTTCGAAGCTGTCGGCCGGCAGTTTGCCCGGCTTGCGCACGGGCACGAACCCCGTCTTCAACCGGTCGGCCAGTAAAATTCATTTACCCTCCGCAACAACTTTTTGGTGGTTCTTTAATTAGTTCTTCTATAGGTTTATTATTAAATCCCCAAGTTAAATTAACCTCTTCTTTTAATTCCCTAGCTACATTACAACTTCTTATTTCTTCACTTAACCTAGTTATATGTTCTACTTCCATATTTTCTGGTCTTTGAATAGTAATCATATAAGTCTTATCTTTATCTATTGTTATACTTTCAAATATAGCAGGATTAAAATCATTCATTCTACAATAATTATTAATTATTCCACCTATACACAAACCTAAAGCAGACAAAAGAAGATCAAGAGGAGTATGAAAATATATACTCGCTGATGTTCTTCCTCTTATAGGAGCTTTTCCAACAGTAGTAAGAGTAATTATATTATTCTTATCTCTAAGATTAATCTGGATCATTTGTTTCTCCACTTAGACATATATTTTTCATTATATAAAGCAAGTTCAGAAAAATCTTTTGCTTCTTTTAATCCAAGTCCACAAATTTCTGT
>JANOEZ010000454.1:0-4937 GCA_031413335.1 Nitrospirota bacterium | reverse complement strand
TTCGCTGGTCACGCTGAAGGCCGAGTCCACGTCCGGAGGCGGCGCCATGTTTATCGAGGCGGCGCGGCGTTTTTTCGGGTTGGATGAGCCGGCGGGCGTCGGCCGTCCGGATGCCGCATCCCCTGGAGCGGCGATTGAGGAATCGGATCAGCCGGATCAGCCGGACTCAGTGGCTGTGCGGGAATCGGAGCGGCATCCGGCAGGCAAGCGGCAGGTGTAGCGTGGAACAGCAAGTTGTCGCGATGGAGGCGCAGGGCCGTGCCACAGGGTCCCAAACTCTTTACCTGTCCCCAATGCCGCCATCAATACCTGGGGCACGATCCGCTGCCCGATTGTCCGCGGTGCGGACATGACTATCCAGTCGAGGAAGGCGTTCGATGGGACCTCCTGGTCTACCTGCTGGCGATTCTTGGACTGGTCAGCTATTTCCTGGTCTCGGCAAACTATCGCACCAGCATGGCCGGGATGGATCGGTCGGCACGATCGGCTTCCGAAGCGGGAGAGAAATTGCCCGGTGCGCCAAACAGCGCCGCGAGCCCCTCGCATGAGTCCGGACGGTAAGCCCGGTTTCGAGGCACGCGGATGGGCGTCGTAAAAACCGCGCGCCGGTCACTGGTGCTGGGAACACGCGCAAGCCGGCTGGCGATCTGGCAGGCCGAGTGGGTGCAGGCAAGGCTTCGTGAAATTGCTCCGGACGTCACGGTCACGCTGCAGCGGATCAAGACGTCCGGCGACAATATCCTGGATGTGCCGCTGGCAAAGATTGGCGGGAAGGGGCTCTTCGTCAAGGAAATTGAAGAGGCGTTGCTGGAGGGCACGATTGATCTGGCCGTCCACAGCATGAAGGACGTGCCGACAGCGTTGCCTGACGGGCTGGAGATTCTCTGTGTGCCGGAACGCGAAGACCCGCGCGATGCATTGATCAGCCGGGATGCCACGCCGCTGGACCAGTTGCCGCAGGGCGCCCGGATCGGCACCAGCAGTCTGCGCCGTCAGTCGCAGTTGCTGCATCGCAGACCGGACCTGAAAATCGGGATGCTGCGCGGCAATCTCGACACGCGGCTCCGGAAGTTGCGGGACGGTGAATTCGATGCGATCGTGCTGGCGGCGGCGGGCCTGAAGCGGATGGGCTGGGCGGAACAGATCACGGAATATTTGCCGCCCACAGTCAGTCTCCCGGCGATCGGGCAGGGTGCCTTGGGGCTTGAAGGACGCCGTGACGATGAGTTTGTGCGTGAGATTGTCTCGGCGCTGGAACATCCGCCGACACGAACGGCCGTGACGGCCGAACGTGCCCTGTTGGACCGGTTGGAGGGCGGCTGCCAGGTGCCGATCGCGGCCCATGCCACGCTCACGGGGAAACGATTGCGCCTGGACGGATTGGTTGCGAGCGTGGACGGCCGGCGGCTCGTCCGGGACAGCGTCGAAGGGCCGGCGGCTGACGCGCGCGAGCTGGGCACACGGCTGGCGGAGCAGTTGCTTCGTCAGGGCGGCGAGGCGATTCTGAACGAAATTTACGGGAGAGCCTGAGACGGTGGCGAAGAAAACCGGAATCGTGTATCTGGTCGGCGCCGGCCCCGGCGATCCGAAACTGCTGACACTGCGCGGCAAGGAATGCCTGGAGCGGGCCGACGTGGTCCTGTACGATTACCTGGCCAATCCTGTGCTGCTGGAGTTTGCGCCGGCCGGGGCGGAGCGGATTTACGTGGGGCGGCGGGGACGGGGGCAGTATCAGGACCAGGGCGAAATCAACCGGTTGCTGATCGAGAGGGCCCGTGCAGGCAAGATCGTCGTGCGGTTGAAAGGCGGGGATCCGTTTGTGTTCGGGCGTGGAGGCGAGGAGGCCGAAGCCGTGGCCGGAGCGGGACTGCCGTTTGAAGTCGTGCCCGGCGTGACCTCGGCGGTGGCAGCGCCGGCGTACGCGGGCATTCCCGTGACGCACCGGACGCTGGCATCCACGGTCACGTTTGTGACGGGCCACGAGGATCCGGCTAAAGAGACGGAAGCGCTGGAGTGGCCGCGGCTGGCGACGGCGCACGGCACGCTGGTCTTTCTGATGGGCGTCAAGAACCTGCCCGCGATCGTGGCAAACCTGCGGCGAGAAGGCAAGCCGGCCGACACGCCGGCGGCGGCCATTCGCTGGGGCACAAAGGCCAACCAGCGCACGGTGATCGGAACATTGGAGACGATCGTGGGTAAGGCGGCGGAGGCCCAGATCGAACCGCCGTCCATCATCGTGGTCGGCGAGGTGGTGCGCCTCCGGGAGCAGTTGAACTGGTTCGAGACGCGGCCACTGTTCGGTAAACGGGTGTTGGTGACCAGAGCCCGTGAACAGGCAGGCGAACTGTCGAGCCTGCTGGCTGAGCGAGGCGCAGAACCGGTGGAATGTCCGACGATCCGGATCGTGCCGCCGGCGAGTTGGGCCGAATTGGATGGCGCGATCACCGATCTCTCCCGGTACCAGTGGCTGGTCTTCACCAGCGTGAATGGGGTGAAGCCGTTCATGGAGCGCTTGCGGCAGAAGGGGCTGGATGCACGGGCTGTGGCAGGCCTCCGGCTCTGTTGTATCGGACCCCGCACAGCCGACGCCCTGGCCGCATACGGGCTGCGCGCCGACGTGATTCCGTCCGACTATCAGGCGGAGGGGCTGATCGAGGCGATGAAGGCGGCTGGTGTCACAGGCCAGCGTGTGCTGATCCCGCGTGCGGCCGTGGCGCGGGAGATCTTGCCGGAACAATTACGGGCGCTCGGCGCGGACGTGCAGGTGGTGACCGCGTACCGGACGGTGCTGCCGGAGGTCGAGATCGATCGCGTGAAAGGTCTGTTGCAGAAACAGGCGCTCCAGGTGCTGACATTCGCCAGTTCGTCGACGGTGCGGAATTTTTGCGGACTCTTCAGCGGCAGGGAGGAGATGCGCCGCGTGACGAGCGGCGCCGTCGTCGCCTGCAACGGGCCCATCACGGCGAAGACGGCGGCGGAGGAGGGGCTTGTGGTGACGATCACGGCGGCCGAAAGCACGATTCCTGCGCTGGTGGAGGCGATCGTCCAGTATTTTTCGACGTGCCAGGAGACGGTGCCGGTTCGGTGTTGACGGGGCAGTCTTATTCACTTTCTGAACGGAGGAGATTCGTATGGTTCCGGTGAAATCATTCATGGTGCCCATTGAGAAGTTCATCACAGTCGATCGCGATATGGATGCGCGTGCGGCAGCGGCGCTGATGCGGGACCGCAACATCGGCAGCCTGTTCGTGACGCGCAACAAGGAGATTATCGGCATCCTCACCGATACCGACATGGTCCGCCGCGTGGTGGCGGTGGGGCTCGATGCCTCCAAAACGCCGGTCGAGCAGTTGATGTCCGCGCCGATTTTGGGGATTGAAGAGGACAAGACGCTGTTGGATGCCAACGACATGATGGCGAAGTCGCACTTGCGGCATCTGGGCGTCATGCGGAAGGGAAAATTGGTGGGGATGATCTCAGTACGGGATCTGGTGGTGTTTCTGACCAACCTTCCAAGAAAGTAGGGGGCGCCCGTGGCATTTCCAAGGCACAGACTGCGGCGGCTGCGGCAGAGCGAGCCGCTGCGCCGGCTGGTCAGGGAGACGCGGTTGGCGGTGTCCGATCTGATCTATCCGATGTTCGTGACGGTGGGGAAGGATCGCCGGGAGGAGATTGCCTCGATGCCGGGACAGTACCGGCTGTCGGTGGATCTGCTGGTCAAGGAAGCGGCGGACGTGACGATGCTTGGGATCCCCGCGGTCATTCTGTTTGGGGTGCCGGACAAGAAGGACGAGCGCGGAACCGGGGCCTACGATCCCAACGGGATCGTGCAACAAGCCGTCCGCGCGTTGAAAGATCAGGTGCCGGATCTCATGGTCATTACGGATGTCTGTATCGACGAATATACGACCCACGGGCATTGCGGTCTGGTCAAGGACGGACGCATTTTGAACGACGAAACGTTGGAATGCTTGCGGGCGATGGCGCGGACCCATGCCGAGGCCGGGGCCGACATGGTGGCGCCGTCCGACATGATGGACGGCCGCGTGCTGGCGATTCGGGATGAACTGGATCAGGCCGGCTTCGCGGAGTTGCCGATCATGGCCTATGCCGCCAAGTTTGCCTCGTGCTTTTACGCGCCGTTCCGGGACGCGGCCAATTCTTCTCCACAATTCGGCGACCGGCAGTCCTATCAGATGGATCCGGCGAATGTGCGCGAGGCCATGCGGGAGATCCGGTCGGACATCCAAGAGGGTGCCGACATCGTGATGGTCAAGCCGGCGCTGCCGTACCTCGACATCATTGCCACGGCCCGGAGCAAGACGACGGTGCCGATTGCGGCCTACCAGGTCAGCGGGGAGTACAGCATGATCAAGGCTGCGGCGCGCGCCGGCTGGCTGGATGAATCCCGCGCGATGATGGAATCGTTACTCGCCATCAAAAGGGCCGGCGCAGACATGATTCTGACGTATTTCGCCAAAGATGCGGCCCGACTGTTGAATCACTGAATGAAGATCACGCGGGGCCTGGCCGCTCACCAGCGAGTCCCTCATCCAGTTCTCACTATCGGTAATTTCGATGGCCAGCATCTCGGTCATCATGCCTTGCTGCGCGACGTGGTCCGGCGGGCGAACGAGGCCGGCGGAACGCCGATGGTGCTGACGTTCGATCCTCATCCCGTGAGAGTGCTGGCCCCACAAGTCAATCTCCGGTTTCTGACGATGCCGGATGAGAAGCTGGCCTATTTTCGTGAGGCCGGCATTGCGGAGGTGCTGTTTCTGGAGTTTACCGCGGCCTTTGCGGCCTTGACGCCGGACCAGTTTATGCAGCAGGTGCTCCATGACGGGGTCGGTGTGAAAGACCTCTTTGTCGGAGAACATTTTGCATTCGGCAAGAGCCGGTCCGGACGGATCGCTGATCTCGTCCGGTTCGGCGGG
>JANOEZ010000453.1:0-1914 GCA_031413335.1 Nitrospirota bacterium | reverse complement strand
CGCCGCCAGGGCCTGGCCGAGGGCGATGGTGATGGTGATGGCCTCGAACGGACCCTCGCTGTCGCCCTGGCCAAAAAAATCGAACCGGAATGTGGCGATGCCCTGCTCGGTCAGCGACCGGGTCAGGGTCTTGTTCGTCGTGCTGTTTTTGTTGGAGAGAAACCCGTGACAGAGGAGCGCCACGCGATCGTTCTTCGCCTTGGGTACGGTGAGAATGCCGGCTACGCGATGGCTGTGCTGGTCCGTAAAGGTCAGCGCCTCTTCCATGCCGGCATTCTAGCAAAGTCCGGATGGAACAGGCGATGCGAAACCGATCAGGATTTGGAGGCGCGGTCGTGGTTTTCGATGAGCAGCTGCACGATCTTCGTGGCGAACAGCGTCAGGCCTGTCAACAACAGGAGCGAACCGGCCCACGCCGCGGCTTTGACAGGCGTGGAATTAAGCGGGTACTGCCAGACCAGGGAGGCGACCACGGCCAGGCTCATCGTCCCGACGCTGAGCGTCCAGAGCTGCACCGCGCTCCAGCGCCCGATGATCGCGGTCAGCGCCGCTTCGTAGGGGCCGCGTTTGTTGTTGCTCGGCGTCCGGTCCTCTGCCATCAGGCGGGGCAGCAGGTCGGTCAGCGCGCCCAGGAGCGACAGGAGCATGAAACCGAGGAACGCCAGATGCGTGTACGCGGCCAGGTGCAGCGAACCGAAGGGCACGAACGGCTGGTTTCCCAGCACGTTGATGGAGACCAGGATGCCGCACAGGATGGCGAGGACGAGAAAGAAGGTCGCGATCAGGCACAGATCGGACGCCGGTTTGCTCGGCCGGCCCGCGTCCATCCATGTGCACACGATGTTGTAGCTGTAGCACAGGGCGCCGATCAGCATGAACGCGCCGCCGGCGATCTGAACCCAGATATTCGTCAGCAGGAAACCCGCCAGCAGCACGAGAAAGCCGAGCGGCAAGAGCGCGAAGGTCAGCTGCCCCAACATCGGGCTGTGCAGGCGTCCGTTGAGGAAGGCCGGAAACTGGACATGCATGGCGCCGACGATCATCAGCAGCACGAAGCCCTGGGTGAGCAGATGGATGTGCGTCAGCCGGCCCTGCCCCGCGAGATTGTAGGGCATCAGGCGAAACGGCACGGCCGCGCCGGCCAGCAAGCCGCCGGCCAACGACACCATCGCGATCCCATAGAACCAATAGCTCAGGGGCGCGCCCACGACGCTGTGGCGGATCTGCCGGACGAGGTCGCCCCGGAGCGGGACGAAGGCGCCGATCAGCGCAGCGGCCGCCAGGCTCATCAAGGGGAAATGGCCGTGCGTCTGTCCGATCAGCAGCCCCAGCGTGCCGAGGTTCAGGGCGATGAAGATGACGGGTTCCGACGCGCGGCGCTCGCGTCCGGCCAGCAGCAGGCCCACGATGATCTGCAGTACACCGCCGATCAGCGCGCCATGAACGTGCAGCGAACGGATGACCTGGCCGTGGGGGCGCCCCATCGTCATGTTCAGAAAGAGCGAGAGGCCGACCAGACAGGCCAGCAACACCCACACGAACCCCATGATGAGAAACGAGAGCGGGCGGTATGAGAGCTTCATGCGGTTCCCTTCGCGTGCCGGTTCATTGCTGCGTCAGAAAATAAAAGTGATTTGTCGGGCCCTTGCCATGGCCGATCGCCAGACCGTGCCGGATCGCCTCCGTCACGTAGGCTTTGGCCGCCCGCACCGCCTCCGGCAGCGCCTGCCCGCGCGCCACCTGCGCCGCGATGGCTGACGCGAAGGTGCAGCCGGTGCCGTGGGTGTGCGGCGTGTCGATAAAGTCACCTGTATAGACGTTGAAGAAGCGTCCATCGTATAGCAGGTCCGTCCCTCGTTCGGCAAGCAAATGCCCGCCTTTGATCAGCACATTCCGGCATCCCAGCTTGTGGAG
>JANOEZ010000452.1:0-4039 GCA_031413335.1 Nitrospirota bacterium | reverse complement strand
CCTCTGGATGCACGGCAGCGTGGTGCGTTCCTGGCTGCTCGAACTGGCGGCCGGCGCCCTCTTGCAGGATCCCCGTCTCGAAAACTTGAAAGGCTATGTGCAGGACTCGGGAGAAGGCCGGTGGATGATTGCGGACGCGATCGATAAGGATGTGCCGGTGCCGACCCTGACCACCGCCCTGTTCACACGATTCCGCTCCCGCCAGGAGGAATCGTTTGCGGAAAAGATGCTCGCGGCACTGCGGAACGCCTTCGGCGGGCACTCGGTTCGGAAACGGTAACGCGCCGAGCATGGAGGCCCTTCGATGAGCCAAGCCGGACATGGATCGTCCGCCGAGCCCTGCACACTGGTGATCTTTGGAGGGTCCGGCGACCTCGCCAAGCGCAAGCTGGTCCCAGCGGTCTACAATCTGCTGCTTGACGGCGTGCTCCCTTCCAACTACGCCGTTCTTGGACTCGGACGAAAATCGCTCAGCGACGAGGAATTCCGCGCCAGCTCGCGCGACGGCATCACCAAATATTCACGGCAGAAGCTGGCTGACGACAAGTGGAAGGATTTCGAACGGCGGCTCTTCTATCTGTCCGGCAGCATCGACGATCCGACGGCTTATCAGGACATCAAAGCGCGTTGCGAGAAAATCGAGGCGGAACTCACGCTTCCCGGCAACCGCATTTTCTACCTGGCCATCCCGCCCACGTCTTTCGCGCCGGCCTGCGAAGGTCTGAAACAAGCCGGCCTGATCCAACCCATCGGCAATAAAGCGCCCTTCTCCCGCGTGATTGTGGAAAAGCCCATCGGTCACGACCTGGCCTCTGCCCGTGAGATCAACAGCACCGTCGGGCGGGTCTTTCACGAATCGCAAATTTTCCGCATCGACCATTATCTCGGCAAGGAAACCGTCCAGAACCTGCTGGTCATCCGATTCGCCAACAGCATCTTCGAACCGATCTGGAACCACAAATACATCGACCACGTGCAAATCACGGTCAGCGAAGCCGAGGGAGTCGGCACCCGCGCCACCTACTACGAAGAAGCCGGCGCCTTGCGGGACATGGTCCAAAACCACATTCTCCAGCTCATGTGCCTGGTGGCCATGGAGCCCCCCTACTCGCTCGACCCTGACGTGGTGCGCAATGCGCGCATCGACGTCCTGCGATGCCTGAAGCCGGTTGCCGGAAAGGACGTCGAACAGTTCGTCGTGCGGGCGCAATACACCAACGGAAAAATTCACGGCACGGACGTGCCTGGCTATCGGCACGAAGCCGGCGTCCGCCCCGATTCCACGGTCGAAACCTACGTGGCGCTCAAATTGTTCGTCGAAAACTGGCGATGGTCCGGCGTGCCCTTCTATCTTCGCACCGGCAAGGCCATGACGAAGCGGGCCAGCGAGATTGCGGTGCAATTCAAGGACATTCCACAGATTCTATTCAATGCCCATCCCGCCGCTCCGCAAGCGCCGAATGTGCTGACACTGCGCATTCAACCGGAAGAAGGACTCTCGCTTCGGATCATGTCCAAGCAGCCGGGATCGCGCACGCAGACCCATCCAGTCGAAATGAACTTCAAATACGGCGAGGTCTTCGGCGCCCCCTCACCCGAAGCCTACGAACGGCTGCTATTGGACGTGATGGCCGGGGATGCGTCGCTGTTCATGCGGCGGGATGCCGTGGAAGCCTCCTGGGCGTGGGTCACGAGCATCCTGGATGGTTGGAAGGAGCACGGCACCAAGTGGCTGCCCGAATATCCGGCAGGCAGCGCGGGGCCCGTCGAAGCGGACCGCTTGATTCAGAACGACGGACGCACCTGGCGCGTGCTCTGAGCTTACGGCAACGCGAGCTGCTTCAGAATCTCATTCTTTTTCCCCAGCCCGCCGATGAACCGGTCGAATTGCCCGTTGCGGTATAGCGCCAGGGCCGGCAGCGAAGACACTTCACGCTCAGCCGGAATTTGAAAATTCTCCTGCACGTTCATCGCCAGAATCAGCAGCCGGCCGTCTGTTTCAACTTGCAGCAATTCAAGCTCTTCCAGCAACGCGCGGCATCCGCCACACCCAGGCTGCCAGAATTCCACTAACACCGGCATCCCGGCCCGCTCAATTATCTGATCGAACTCCCGATCGGTGACTGCGCGGATCATGGCGCAGCCCCCCGGCTCCAGCCGGTCCGGCTGAAGACCTCCACGTACAACAGCTCCGCAAGGCGGCGATAGCCTTCCGTCGTCAGATGCAGCCCGTCGTTCGAATAGGGCTGCGCCAACAGTCCGCTGCCCTGCTCCTGAGTGGCGGCAAAGAGATCGACGCAGGAGAGCTGCTTGTCCAGGCAGGCACGCTGAATCATCCCATTTAACTCGCGACGCCGCTGGACATGCTCCTCCAGCCATGCCCGGCCCTCCCCTGTTCCGACCTCGCCTTGGATACGGATGGATGGCACCGTCACGGCAATCGGACGGACTCTTTTATCCAGGGCCATGTCATACATGGTGCGCAGATTGCGCAGGATCTCGTCCGGAGAAGTCTGCCAGCCCAGATCGTTCGTGCCGCCCAGAATGACGACACTGACTGGTTTTCGTGCCATGACGTCGCGGGGAAATCTCGCGACCATCTCACCGGTGAGTTCTCCGCACACGCCGCTCACGGCAACGGTGGCAGAAGCGCCAAGCCGTTCCTGCAGGAAAGCTCCGTAGGGTGTCTCGCGAAGTTGCGGCCAGTCGGGCGTCGGAGATTGATAGCCTGCCGTGAGGCTGTCGCCGAAACAGACGATCAGGGGAACTGACGAAGACCGAGACACGCGCGGGTCCATGCCGGATGGATGGCCGGCTCGCTACCGCCGCGCTTCAGCCGGCGGCCAGTCCGTCTCGACTTGCCGGCCGCAGTAATAGCACGACAACCGGTACTTGGCGCGCCGACGAGGATTCGGCAGCGAGGTGAAGACCACTGGCGTGCCGTCGAACGGACAGCTCGGCTGCTGGTGCATCAGATGCTCGTCGGCCATGACGAGAATCGCCGCATCGTCCCACGGCGGGGTCACTTGTTCCTGTCCACCCAAACGAGTCTGCCACCCGCACTGCTGGCACCGCGCTTCGAACACCTTGACCCGATCGCGCACCTGGGACAGGTCGTGTACTTCGACCGGACCGGCGCATCCCGCCTTGGCGCACTGAATCGGTTCATGCTGCAACGCATGGACGAACTGTTGATGCATGGAGAACGACTCCGCCGCCATCCGATCCTTCCAATTCGCAACCAACGGCACCATCATAGCGCAGCCCGATGAGCTTGCACCAGCAATTTGGCCGGCAGGCTTTTGATGCTTTTTTTTTATCACGTATGTTATGAATACCCCGATCCTGCGCGTGGAAGCGCCCTCAGCGGTCGTTCCCCGGGACAAACTGAGCAATGCAGGGCAGAGAGGCGATCGACTGCTTTCTGCTCGGGCCTTCGCCATGCGCACACCAAGAGAAACCGGAGGTTTGGGCAGCATGCCGTTTCAACCGTGGTGTACGATGCTTGCCCTGTGCATGACCGTGACGCTCCTCGCGCCGATGGCTTGGGGAGCCACACCGGAAGCCCTGGGACCGGAACCCGGGCCGGGCGCACTGATCGCGCAGCATCAGGATGCCGGATCGTCGGAACCGGCACGTCCGGATATCCCGCCGGCATATGACGACAAGCCGCGCAGTGGCTTCTTCAAAAAACTCTACAACGCCTACGCCGATGAATTTAAGGGCACGGCCATAGCCGAGGCCGGACCGGAACCTCCCCGGCGTGCGGAGCCCGCACCCTTTCACTCACCGCCATTCCCAAGCTCTGAATATCAGGGGTATCCGTTGCTCGGCATTCCGCCGAGCACCAAAGAATGGCCCTTCATGAAAGCGCTCTCCGGCAGCTCGATCGGAGACGCGCTCAAATCGAACCGGATCAGAACCTATGGCTGGGTGACCGGCGCCTATAACTGGAGTACCGCGGACAACTCGAACCAGCCCATCTCCTATTGGATCGTCCCTCGAGCCGTGGTGCTGGACCAGGCGGTGTTGCGCATCG
>JANOEZ010000451.1:0-4341 GCA_031413335.1 Nitrospirota bacterium | reverse complement strand
GATTGACAATCTGGCGTCCTAACCAGGCTGAACGACGGCCCCGCTGAGAATCGAGTAGCGAAGGTCACTGTTGGTAGGCGGAACAGGGATCGAACCTGTGACCTCTGCCTTGTAAGGGCAGCGCTCTACCAATTGAGCTATCCGCCCGAATGTTCAAAATTGCCGAGCACTTGCGGATGGTATCAAGGCCCCTAGGGGAAGTCAACCGACCGGAGCGTGAACCGTGATCCGTAATCCGTGATCTGTTATTCGTGATAGATCAACAGGCGGCACACCTCTTCTTCACCGATCACGGATTACGGTTTACGTCCTCGAACGCGCCGCGCTTTTCGAGGAAAGAGATCCCGATGCAACTGTTTGAGCCGCGCCCGCTCGACGTGGGTGTAGATCTGGGTCGTCGCAATATCGGCGTGGCCGAGCATCGCCTGGACGGACCGCAGGTCTGCCCCATGGTCCAGGAGATGCGTGGCAAAGGAATGCCGCAGCATGTGCGGAGAGATCGGTGTCGCGATGCGCGCCTGCCGCGCGCGCGCGCGGAGCAGTTTCCAGAATCCCTGCCGCGTGAGTGCGCCTCCACGCCGCGTGACAAATAGGCTCGGCGAGGTCCGTCCTTTCAGCAAGGCCGCGCGCGCGCCCTCCAGATAGGTTTCGAGTTTGCGCCGCGCCGGCTCTCCCATCGGCACCACCCGCTGCTTGTCGCCCTTGCCGCTGACGAGCACATAGCCGACGTCCAGATTCACGCGCGTGTAATCCAGCCCGACGAGCTCCGAGACGCGCAGCCCCGTGGCATAGAGCAGCTCCAGCATCGCAGCATCGCGGAGATCTTCCAGTTTCTTTCCTGCCGCGACCCCGGAGCAGCCGGTCAATGGCGTCCGCCGACAGTGTCCTGGGAAGCCGGAGCCAGGGCCGCGGCGTCGTGACATCCGTCGTGGGATTATCCCGGACACACCGCTCCTTGCACAGAAACCGGTACAACCCGCGCAGGGCCGACACGCATCGCGCAATCGAGGCCGGCGAGAGCTTGCGTTGCGCCAGCTGCCCGACAAACGCCGCCACCGTGCGCGGCGATACGCGCGCAAGATCACGGATGCGCTGGGTCTTGAGAAACGTCTGGAACTTGCTCAGGTCGTTGCGGTAGCTCTCGAGCGTGTTGCGCGACACCCCGCCTTCGATCCGCAGTTCGCTGAGAAACCGATCAATCAGTGCTGCCGTATCCATGGAAGTTGTGCCCGACTATAGCGAAGGCCGCATGAACTGACAAGCACGCAAGTCGCAAGCTTGCAAGTGCACATCATTCGGAGACACTCTCCTCTGCCAGCTGTCCATTTGCTTACTTGCTCGCTTGTCAACTTGTCAGCTTGCACCTTCGTGCAACCTTGACACCCTCCTGGGAGCCTTCGTATAGTCGCACGAATGGCCGATGCCCCACCGATGCCGAACCCACAGCGATACACCGTCTCCCTGCTTCTCCCCGCATTGCTGTTCCTGTGCGCCAGTCCGGGCATAATCGCCTTCGCGCAAACGGAGCCGCCCAGCGCACAGAGCGAACGGGCCGCGCAGATCATGGTCGAACAGGCCCAGGCGCTGATCGAGACGCACCAATACGACGCCGCCGCCGCCGCGCTCAAAACGTTCCTGGCCGGCTATCCCAACTCCGGGTACGTGGATGCCGCCCATCTGCTCCTGGCCACCGCGCTGCTCAACAACAAACAGGCAGCGGAGGCGATCGTCGTGCTCGATCAATTGATGGCCGACCATCCGGCCTCCCCCCTGATCGGCCGCGCGCGCCTGCTCCTGGCCACCGCTCACGCCGATCTCGGCAATCCGGATCAGGCGCTGGCCGTCCTCGCCGAAGCGCGCAGCCTCGAGGATTCGGTGGAAATCAAACGCGACGCGCTCAAACTCAGCGGCGACATCCTGATCACGAAAGGCGACTATCCACACGCGGTCCAGTCCTGGCTGGACGAGTTGAACCTGACGCCGGAAGAGGAACGGCCTGATGTTCGGCTACGGATTCGCACGTTGATCCATGACAAAATGGACCGGAAAACGCTGCACCGGCTCCGCGACACCTATCCCGCGACGTTTCCCGGCGATCTCGCCTTGATCCGCCTGATCGAGTTGTACGCCGCGAAAGGCGAAGATCACCAGGCCGAGCGCAACCTGCGCATTTTCCTGAATCGGTTCCCGGCCCACGACTACGCGCAAACCGCCACGGACACGCTGAAATCGCTGAAAAGCCGGCTCAGGGCCAGCCAGTACATCATCGTGGCCATGATCCCCACGTCGGGCCGGCACAGCCCATACGGCACCGAAGTCTACAACGGTATCAAGCTGGCGCTCGAGAAGGGCAAGGAAACCCTGGGCCTGACCTCGGTCGGGTTGATCGTCATCGACAGCGAAACCGACAAGGGGCTGTTGCGTTTCCAGCTCGCGGAAGCCATCGCCGAATATAAGCCGCTGGCCGTGATCGGCCCGCTGTTTTCGAAAGATCTCCCGCTCATCGCGGAACTGGCGGAAAAGACCGAGACGCCGTTCCTGACGCCCACGGCCGCGCTGGCGGATGTCCGCCGCCTCGGCACCTATCTGTTCAACACCTCGGCCAGTTTCTTCCAGCAGGCGCGCCGCCTGGCCGACTATGCCGTGCAGTATCTGGGGTATACCCGCTTCGGCATTCTCCATCCCGACACTACCTATGGGCAGGAACTGGCCCGCCTGTTTGCCCAAGAGGCCAGGCAGTTCGGCGGCGAAATTATCGCCGTGGAATCCTACAAGGAGACGGACACGGACTTCGGATTGCCGATCAAGCGGCTGAAACTCGAAGACCTGAAGCGGCACGGCCGCACCAAGACCGTCCCGATGAGCAAAGGCGGCGTGCGCGTGGTCTACGAGCCTGGATTCGACGCAGTGTTTCTCCCGGGCCGCTCCTCCCAGATCGGCCTGCTGACCTCTCAGCTGTTGTTCTATGATGTGAAAGTCGGCTTTTTGGGCAACAGCACCTGGAATGCGCCCGACCTGCTGCGCGCCGCCGACCGCACGATCGAAGGCGACGTCTTCGTGGATGGATTTTTTTCGGACAGCCCCGACCCAACGGTCCACGATTTCGTCGTCCGCTACCGGCTGCGCCATCAGACGGACCCGACGAGCTTCGCGGCGCATGCCTATGATGCGACACGCGTAGTGCTCGATGCCGTCACACGGGGAGCAACGTCCGGCCGCGCGATCCGCGATCACCTCATGCGCAGCTCCGATCTGCCGGCCCTCAGCGGACCGGCGGCCTTCGGACCCAACGGCACGCTCGATCGCAAGCTGTTCGTCATCGAAGTCAAAAAGGGCAAGTTCGTACAGGTGGACTGATGAATTCACTGCCGCAGATTCTCCATACGCTCTCCTACATGGCGCTGCCGCTGTTGCTGGCCATGGTGCTCCATGAATACGCGCACGGCTGGGTTGCCGACCGCTACGGGGATTCCACCGCCCGCCTGGAAGGACGGCTGACCATGAACCCGCTGGCGCACATTGATCCCTTCGGCACCGTCATCCTCCCGCTGCTCTGCCTGACGCTGCCGGGCGGATTTTTTCTCGGCTGGGCGAAGCCGGTGCCTGTCAACCCGGCCCGGCTGCACAATCCGCGTCGCGACATGGCACTGGTCGCCGCGGCCGGACCCGGCATGAATCTCCTGCTGGCCATCGCCAGCGCGCTGATCCTGAGCCTGCTCCTCTCCATCGATCCCACGCTGATGGAATCCTGGCCGCCCCGGCCCGGACAACTTCCACGCCGGGATCTCCTCGGCATGCTGCTGGTGCCGCTGGCCGCCATGGCGCTCTATTCTGTCTTTATCAATGTCCTGCTCATGGCCTTCAATCTGATCCCGATCCCCCCGCTCGACGGCGGACGCATCCTGACCAGCCTGCTGCCCGCGCAGCCGGCCATGGCCCTGGGCCGGCTCGAGCCCTACGGCATGCTGATTATCGTGACATTGATCATGTTCGACCCCCAGATTCACGTGATCCGGACCGTCACTGGGACGCTCGTCAACCTGATGGCCGGCACGATCCTGTCCACCACCGGAGTGATTGAGTGAGCACGCACACCCCGACCAAGCCTCGCGTGTTAAGCGGCATGCAGCCGAGCGGGCTGTTGCACCTGGGCAATCTGCTGGGCGCGCTGGAGAACTGGAAAGCACTTCAGGACCAGCACGACTGCTTCTTTTTCGTCGCCGACTGGCACGCGCTCTCGACGAACTATGCGGACACGTCGCGGATCAAGGAATTCAACCGCGAGCTGCTGACCGACTGGCTGGCGGCTGGAATCGACCCGACCCGCGCCACCCTGTTCAT
>JANOEZ010000450.1:0-3476 GCA_031413335.1 Nitrospirota bacterium | reverse complement strand
ATGATGGAGCTGGAGGACTGCGCCTTCCCGCTGTTGGCCGGCATGCAGGCGCACAGCGACCCGATGGGCCGTTGCGATCTAAAACTGCGCCGATAATTTCGCCATCGGTAAAAGTAATCGAAGCCGGACCGTCCCAGGGTTCGAGCAAACACGAATGAAAACCGTAAAAATCACGCTTCTTTTCGTCCATCAACTCATAGAGCGAGAACAGGCTCATCATGACTTGCTGCGGCAGCGATAGCCCATACGGCTCAGTCCTCGTCGGAATCGAAAGCCATGCGTCCCAACTCATTCCGCGTGCTCCCTGGCGTGCACTACAGCACACACAACCCCAAGCAAACTGCCGAATTGCTCGACATTGCCACGCGGCTCAACCTGCTCGTAACCGGCGGCAGCGATTTTCACGGTATGACCAAACCGGATATCGAGGTGGGTGTGGGGAAAGGCGGGCTCACAGTCCCCGTCAAACTGCTCGATCCGTTAAAAAAAGCCGCATCTGCCTAGCCTCCCCTCCCACTCCCATAATTGGACCACGCCTGTTATGATGAAGCATGGGACCGGTACGCTTGGAGGAGGATTGACCATGCACACCATACGAACCATCCTGGCCATCTGTGTCCTGCTGTCTGGAGGAGACGCGGCGGCGCAGGGCATCAGCATCATTCAAGGCAGTGACGGAACGAGTGGAACGATTATGGATCTCGGTGGCGGGTTTCGCAGTTATTCAGACTCGCACGGAAACATGGGCACGATCATGGACCTGGGCGGCGGGTTCCAAACGTATCAGTTCACATCACCGCGCGGAAACCTGCAGTCCGGCACAATGATGACGCTGCCATCGCCGAACTCCAGCGTGCCTGCCACACCCTACGGCCTCACGCCTGCGCCAGTGCTGCCGTTCTCCCCGCGAGGGCCGCTCATGCCACGCGAGCTCATAGCGCCAACCTCGCCATTGACGCCGCTGACACCGAACACGGGAACGTTCAATACAGTGGGAAACGGTGGCGGAGCAGGACGTTTCGGCAGGTAAACTCTCTTCCGCGAGGGAGCGGAGACGAGCGACTAATACAAGGGGGCTTGGGGCCCCCAGACCAATCCAACCAAGTCCGGATCGTCACCGCCGGCTACTGAGGTCGGACGGATACCTTTCTCCGCCTTGCGCTGGTCTCGGCGAGCCTCTTTCTCCCTCTGCTGAATCTGCTTGGTCCGCTCGCGATCGCGCTTCTTGAGAGTCGGTTTGCTCGGTCTGCCGATGGGATCCTCCTGAGGCGTGTCGCCGCCTCCCTACGATTGCTGCAGCGCTACTCGGTGGCTCCACGCCGCCTGCGACGCACCGTCTTTTCTGCTCGGAGGGGAGCCGGCTGGGATCGCGTGCTCTGCTTCATCCCACGGCTGGCCAGCTTCAACACCTCCCGCCGGATCTCGTCAATCGGCGTGGGAAGTTTCTCCGGCACCATCAGGTCCAGCCCAAAACGTTCCCACCTGATCCGAGGCTGCCGTTTCATGCGCTTGGCTTTAAACCCTTTTTTTACGACGCGCCAGGCCATATCCGTCTCCTTCTGTTCTTCCGTGAAAGGTGCTTACTCTCGACGCCGCTGCCCGTTCCGCGATCGCGCCTCCGGCTCAAACGACGGCAGGGACGGTCCCGGCCAGATGAGATAGGGCGGCTCCTTCATGCCGTTCGCCATGCCAGGATAGAGATGTCTGGCCTGCGTATAGGCGCTGGCCTGGGCCAAACGACAGGTAGGCGCCTCGGGCAGACTCGAAACAACCCGCAGGTCCATCCGGTCCATCTGTCCCACATTGGCCATCATATACAGTTCGCAGGTAAACTGCCCTTCCCCGCAATAGGTCGTGCTCACCAGCAACTGTCCCCCGTCAGGAAACACCACGATCGGATCTGCGTTGAGTCTGCCCATGTTCCTTTATTCGCTTGTCGCGTCCCTGCATGCGCACGACAGAGGCTGCGTAAGCCCTGCCATGCCCGCGTGCGGACTCTGGACACACACCTGCCCCCTACGAGCAGCGTGTCTTGAAAATCAATCGCGCGGGAAGCGGACTCAGCCGAGCGGGAGCGCGAGGGATGGGACGGTCACCGTGGCTCTACGGTAGTGCAGTGTACTCTATGCCGACGCGATATACAAATGGGGTTGGCGAGGGTACGCACGCCCTTACACGGGAGCAGGCATGGCATCTGATGACGAAGGGAATCGCTGAGACGTGGATATTTCTTCAAGGATGTTCAAAAAGGCCGGCTTCTCACCCGCCCGCCCCGCACGCGCCAAGACGCGTGCTATTCCCGTGGGCGGCCGCAGCGAGCGAGGTGGCGAGACGTACTTTTTTGGGTACGTTGAGCCTCCGAGCGATGCGAGAACGCAGCTGGAGGCCTTTTCCAACATCCGCCTAGATCTTCCGGCGGTTCATCTCCAAATCGGCCTCGCGCAGCAATTCCTCGGCGGATTCCGGCGGGACCTGACTGACGACGATTCCAATACTGCACTCCACCTTGCGGGGCAGCGCGCGCCGTTGCACGAAATCGGCCAGCTTGCGTGTGACGCGATCGATAATCACTTCCACCTGATCGTGCCCGGCGTCGACCAGCAATACGGCAAACTCGTCCGAGCCATACCGCGACACCAGATCGGTGGTGCGGGTGGACTCCACGAGCGCATCTGCGACGGCGCGCAGCACCTCATCGCCCATCGCATACCCGAAATTATCGTTGATCTCTTTCAGATGGTGCACATCCAGGCTCAATAAAATGACGCTGCTGCACCGGCGGCGCGCCCCGGCTGCCAGACGCCGGTACTGATCGTGAAACGTGCGCCGTCCGGCCAGCACGGTCAACGGATCGGGAGCGGTCCTGGACAAGAGGCGGTTCACATTTTGCAACCGCGCCGCCAGCATCCGCAGGAGCGCGATGGACAGCTGCGGAGACTGTTCCAGCGCCCGCGTGAAGTCGTCCTGGGGAATCATCAGGCACCGCGTCCGTTCCACGGCCATGACCGTGGCGGTGCGCGAGTGATCGAGCAGCAGGCCCATTTCGCCGACGATCTCGCCCTGTCCCAGCTCGCCGATAAACCGGTCCACCAGCGGCGCCTCCGGGGTGGCCTCGACAATGCGGACCTGTCCTCCGAGAATCACATAGATATGCGCACCCGCTTCGCCCTGCCGGAACACCGTCTGGCCGGGCAGATAGACCCGTTCAACCGCCTTTGCAACCAACGGCATCAACTGTTCCTGGGACAACGATTGGAACAGCGGCGTCGTGGCAAGCAGGCCGGCATAGGCCCCCACCAGCGTCTTCGTAACCGGCTGAGGCGCGGCAACAGGCTCGCCGGCCGCGTCGCTGTCCAGACCCCCGCCAGGCTGCTCATCCAACGCCGTCATCGCGCGTGTCAGCCAGGCGCGCACGCGCGCGCGCAGCATCGGCGGGACGACAGGCCGCGCCAGATAATCGTCGGCAGGCCCGATCA
>JANOEZ010000449.1:0-5298 GCA_031413335.1 Nitrospirota bacterium | reverse complement strand
GCCGATATGAGACTGCTGGCGGCGCTGGGCGTCATCGGGATGCTGCTGTTGTTCGTGTGGGAGCGGGTGGACATTGTGCGGGTCGGCTACCGCGTCGAGCAGTTGAAAACCCAGAGGATCGCGCTCCAGCGCGAGCAGGATGAGCTGCGAGTGAAGGTCTCGGCCCTGACGGCGCCGGATCGCATTGCCAGGGCGGCGACGGAGAAGCTCGGGATGGTCCCGCCCCAGCCTGGGCAGGTGGTGATGGTGAGTGCCGCCGATCCCATGCCGGCTGTGGGGGACCGGCCGCCTGAAGTCCGCGTCGCGAAGAGCGAACGTTTCTGGAGGAAGCCATGATCCGCATGGATGCCTGCCGCGGCCGCCGGATCGTACTGGCCGTGCTTCTGCTGGCCGGGTTTACGATCGTGCTGGGGCGGCTGGTCCAGCTACAAGTGTTGCAGGCAGCGGAACTGACGGTCAGAGCGGATCGGCAGCACCAGAAAGCGGTGATGGTCGAAGGCATCAGGGGTTCCATTTATGACCGCCGGGGCAAGGTGCTGGCCATGAACATGGAAGTTCCGTCGGTGTTCGGCGTGCCGGCGTCGCTGGACAATCCGTCCGGCGTGGCGCGCGATCTCGCGCGGGTGCTGCACGTGCGCGCCGACGAGATCGAGAAAAAGCTGCGTCAGGAGCGGAACTTTGTCTGGATTGCGCGGAAAGTGGATCCCGAACAGGGGCGGCGCCTGGAGCGGCTGTCGCTGGATGGGATCGGCACGGTCATGGAGGGGCGGCGGTTCTATCCCAAGGGCGCGCTGCTGTCGCATGTGCTGGGATTCGCCGGCATGGACGGCCAGGGCTTGGAAGGCATCGAGCGTCGCTATGATCCGTATCTGCGCGGCGAAAAGCGTCAAATTGTTCTGCAGCGTGATGCCCTGGGGCGCACGGTGTTCCCCAAGGGATTGACGGAGCAGGGGCCGTCCGCCGGGCATAGCGTCACGCTGACGATCGACGAGGTCATCCAGTACATCGCCGAGAAGGAACTGGATGACGTGGTGTCGGCGACTCAAGCCAAGAGTGGCGTCGTCATCGTAATGGAGCCAAAAACCGGCGCGGTGCTGGCGATGGCGATGTCGCCCCGGTTCGATCCGAACGCCGTGCGCGGACTGTCCGCCGACCGGTGGCGCAACCGGGTCGTGACGGATGCCTATGAGCCCGGTTCGACTCTGAAGATTTTTCTGGCCGCGGCCGCGCTGGAAGAACATGCCATGAAGCCGGACAGCATGATCAATGCGGAGAACGGGAAAATGACGATTGCCGGCACCGTGATCCACGATCACGAGAAAGCCAAATGGCTCACCTTCGCGCAGGCCATCCAGCGGTCCAGCAACGTGGCGGCCGCCAAGACCGCCATGGTGTTGGGCGAGGAGCGCCTCTTTCGCTATCTGCGGGCCTTTGGATTTGGCGAGAAGACGGAAATCGATCTGCCTGGGGAGGCCACTGGCCTGGTCAAGGAACCGCGCGAGTGGGGGCGGCGCACGCTGGCCTCCGTGGCGATGGGACAGGAAATCGGCGTGACGGCAGTCCAGCTCGCCGCCGCGGTCTCGGCCGTGGCGAATGGCGGATGGCTGATGCGGCCCTATGTCGTCTCGGAAGTCCGCGATGGGCGCGGGCAGTTGGTGGCGCAGGTGACGCCGCAGGTCCGCCGCCGTCCCATTACGGCGGAGACCGCTCAGACGCTCGGGACGTTGCTGGAAAGCGTGGTGACGGTGGGCACCGGTTCGAAGGCCGCCGTGGCCGGCTATCGCGTGGCGGGCAAGACGGGCACCTCGCAGAAGATCGATCCGAATACCGGCGCCTATTCATCGGCGCTCTCCGTGGCGTCCTTCGCGGGCTACGTTCCGGCGGACGATCCGCGGATGACGATCATCGTGATCGTGGACGAGCCTCAGGGAGAGGCGTGGGGCGGCACGGTGGCGGCGCCGATTTTCAGACGGGTGGCGGAGCAGTCGCTGACGTATCTCGGCATCTCCTCCCAGGAACCGGTGAAGGTGGCGCTGGCGGAGCAGGCCGGGATCGGGATGGCGCCATGACCTTTGCCGAGCTGGTGGAACCGCTCCGAACGGCCGAGCGGCAGGGCAATCTCGATGTCGCAGTGACCGCGCTGACGGACGACTCGCGCGCGGTTAAACCGGGGAGTGTGTTTGTGGCGGTCAAGGGAGAGCGCGTGGACGGACATGCCTTTGTCGAGAGGGCGGTGGCAGCCGGCGCCTCCGCGCTGGTCCTGCAAAAGGGATTGACCGTGGCGGCAGCGCCGTCGGTGCCGGTCGTGTGCGTGGAGGATTCCCGGCGGGTTCTGGGTTTGCTGGCCGGCCGGTTCTACGGCGATCCCGCGTCCAAGCTCTGCATGGTCGGCGTGACCGGCACGAACGGCAAGACGACGGTGACCTACCTTTGTAAGGGCGTACTGGAGACTGCCGGCCGCCATGTCGGACTGATCGGAACGGTGGCCTATCAGGTCGGCGCCGAGTGTCTCCCTGCGGCCCATACGACCCCCGGCGCCGTGGAATTGCAGGCATTGCTGGCGCGGATGGCCGACGCGGGCATGGATGCCGCGGTCATGGAAGTCTCCTCGCATGCCCTGGCGATGGACCGCACTTCCGGCTGCGAGTTCGACGTGGCGATCTTCACCAATTTGACGCAGGACCATCTCGATTTTCACGGCGACCTGGAATCCTATTTTCAGGCGAAGCTCCGCCTGTTTTCAGGCCTGGATCCGGCCGGAACAAAGCTCCGGCCCAAGCGCGCGATCGTCAACCTCGACGATGCCCGGGGTCCCCGCGTGTGCGAAGCCAGCCGCGTACCCGTGTGGACCTATGCGATCCATAAGCCGGCCAATATCCGGGCGGAAGATATCCGGCTCGCGCTCAGCGGCACCCGCTTCACGGCCGCGACGCCGCGAGGAACGTTTCCGATCGAGAGCCGGCTGGTCGGCGAGCACAACGTCTACAACATCCTCGCGGCGATCGGCGTGGGGTTGCACGAAGGGCTTTCCCCCGAGACGGTCCGGCGCGGCATCGCCTCGGTGGCGAACGTGCCGGGGCGGTTCGAGCGGGTGGAGGCCGGGCAGGATTTCACGGTCGTGGTGGACTATGCCCACACGGACGACGCGCTTCTACATTTGCTGACGGCGGCCCAGGCATTGAAGACGGGACGGATCATTACGGTCTTCGGATGCGGAGGGGACCGCGATCGGGGCAAGCGACCCAAGATGGGGCGCGTGGCGGCGCGGCTCAGCGATGTCGTGATTCTGACCTCCGATAATCCGCGCAGCGAAGATCCGGCGGCGATTTTGCGCGAGATCGAAGTCGGGGTGCGCGAGACGCTCGCCGAACGGACGATCCGGTACGAGGTGATCGCCGACCGCCGCGCGGCGATCGAAGCGGCCGTGCGCGAGGCGAAACCCGGCGACACGGTGTTGATCGCGGGGAAGGGGCATGAGGACTATCAGATCGTCGGGACCGCGCGGCATCATTTCGATGACCGCGAGGTGGCCCGGGCGGCGTTGGCCACACGGCGGATATGATGCACGTGGTCCTGTGCGCGCAGCCGATTCCGGTCGGTGAATTGGGGAAGTATACGATGCCGCTCTTTATCGTGGACGAAGTGCGGGAGATCACCAGCGCCCGGGTGCTGACGGAGTGGGAGGCGCGCGTCGCCAAGCAGGGCATCCGGCGGCTGTGCACGGATTCGCGGGACATCGGCGAAGGCGACCTGTTCGTCGCGATCAAGGGCGAGCGGATGGACGGGCATGACTTCGTGCGGGCCGCGCTGAAGAAAGGCGCGGTCGGCGCGTTGGTGCAGGACGACTTCCGTCTTCCTGCGTCCCTGCCGCAGCGGCCAGCGCACGGATCAGCCCGCAAGCTGGTGGTGCTTGGTGTGCCGGATACGCTCCGGGCCTATCAGCAACTGGCGGCCTACCACCGCAACCGGTTTCAAATCCCGGTCGTGGCCGTGACCGGCAGCAACGGCAAGACGACGACGAAAGAGATGGTGGCCGACGTGCTGGCGCAGCGCTGGCCGGTGCTCCGGACCGAGGGCAATTTGAACAACCGGCTCGGCGTGCCGCAGACGCTGTTCAGGCTGGCGCCACGCCACAAGGCGGCCGTGATCGAGATGGGCGTGGATCAGACGGGCCAGACCGCGCGGCTGTGCGAGATCGCCCGCCCGACGATCGGCCTGATCACGAACATCGGACCGGATCATCTGGAATTTTTCGGCACCATGGACGTCTCTGCCCAGGCGAAAGGTGAGCTGCTGGAGTTCCTGCCCCCCGAGGGGCAGGCGGTACTCAATGCGGACGACGCCTACTTCGGTTATCTGGCCTCGCGCGCGCGCTGCGACCTGTTGTCCTTCGGGCTCTCGTCGGAGGCCCAGGTGCGGGCGGAGCGGTTGACCATGGGATCGCGGCAGGGGACGCAGTTCCACCTTCGGCTTCCCGGACGCAGCAGGCCGCAGCCCGTGTCCATTCGGGTGCACGGCATGCATAACATCCTGAACGCGCTGGCGGCGGCGGCGGTCGGCCATGCCATGGGGTTGAGCCCGGCGACGATTGCCGAAGGGCTGGCCCGGTTCAGGCCGGCGGCCATGCGTTCGCAGGTGCTGACAGTGGGCGGGATCCGGATCATCAACGATTGCTACAACGCCAATCCGGCGTCGATGAAGGCGGCTATTGATTTGCTCCTCGCGCTTGGCGCCGGCGGGCGTTCGGTGGCGGTGTTGGGAGACATGCTCGAACTGGGGCCGTCCGCTCCGGCCTTGCACCGCGAAGTCGGCGCCTATCTCGCCGAACAGGGTGTGGCGCATCTTATCGCCTGCGGAGCCCTGGGCAAGCATCTGGCGGAGGGCGCGCGCGATGCGGGCATGGCTGCCGAGCGTGTCGTGCACGAACCGGATGCGGCCCGCGCGGGAGCCGCGTTGAAAGCGCTCGTGCAGGATGGTGATGTGGTGCTGGTGAAGGCCTCGCGCGGCATGAAGATGGAACAGGCCGTGGAAATGCTGGCCGGCAGATCCGGCGACACGGCCACGGGCAAACAGGCGCAGGGACACTGACATGCTGTATCTGCTGCTCTATCCGTTGCATACCGAGTTCGCCGCGCTGAACGTCTTCCGGTATCTCAGTTTCCGCCTGATTTATGCAGCGATCACGGCGTTTCTCATCGCCTTTGTGCTGACGCCGCCGCTGATCCGCCGTCTGCAGGCCCTCAAGATGGGCCAGCACATCCGGGAGGACGGACCCAGCAGCCATCTGAGCAAGGAAGG
>JANOEZ010000448.1:0-1190 GCA_031413335.1 Nitrospirota bacterium | reverse complement strand
CTCGAGTCGCGGCGATCGGCAACTGATTCTTGCCTGCCGATAGGTCGATCGAAGTCTCGGTCGGTTCCGAGTACCGCGCCGGCAGTGGCCCGCTCGCTGCGTGCGGCGTCCCACTTTATCTGACCGGGATATGAGGTAGATGTCTTGGATTAAATGGCCAAGTAATCCCGCCCGATATCCTGCCAGGAACCAGCCGCCGCGCATACTTCTCTAGAATCCCGCCTTCGTTTTCCGGGTTCTCGTTGACTGGGCGGGTTGTGCTGCGCCTGCGAGATTTGCGGCCAGTGGTCCGTGTCAGAAAAAAGAGGAACGAGCCTTGAGTTTTGGGACCACGGCTCGTTCCTCACTACCGAAAGACAGAGGTGATGGTATCGGCTCTTCCACAACCACTTCTTCAGTTCTCGAGCAAGTCGCTCAGCACATGCGGTTGGTCGCGGTGAAGCAGAGTTACCGAGAGTGCTGCGCGCGGTGCCAAGCAGCTGGTCCCTTTGCCCGGCATGACCTTCGGCGACGTGGACTGCGTGTGATCGTCGAGGCGGCTGTGCTAGTCGTGTCGCTGGTCTTGGTCCGCTGGCGTTGCCGCCATTGCGACGATGTGTTTACCGATTACCCCGACTTTCGTACTCCCCTATAAACGCTACGCCAGCTCCAGTCTTCTACCGCTGGCCAAACAGTATCTCGACAACGATCGCCAGTCGTATCAGAAGACGGTCGCTCCCCAGGGACTCGTGATCGGTTACATCACACCGGAAGGAGCCAAGATCGACGAACGAGCTCTCCATCGATCGACGATCTGGCGGCTGGTGGGATATCTGGGAGCGCTGACCATCGCCTGGCAAGTCGGGCTGAAGCTCTGGCAGCAGCATGACCCGCAGTCCACACTGCACCGTTTCTTGGGCAGTGTACCGCCGCATCAATACCGCAGCCCGCAACGCGGGAAGATTCTGCGCACGGCTCGTCGCCTGCTGCATTTGATCGATCGTTGGGATCGCACGTTCCCCGAAAACTTCCTCCCCCGCTTTGCAACAAGATCGGGCACTGTCGCTCGGTTTATATTAAATTGTCGATGAAAGTTGTTCCCGAATCGGGTAAGTTGTTCATCTGTCAATGCCATTCTGCGGGTTGACTGGGAGTCGAATCCTATTGCGATTTCAAGGGCACTGTGCCGCGTTGATCGCGTTCGTAGCAAG
>JANOEZ010000447.1:0-4511 GCA_031413335.1 Nitrospirota bacterium | reverse complement strand
GGAGAAAACACGTCGGATTCCAAGGCCGGACAGCCGATGGTCGTGCCGGCCGGCCGGCACGAAATATCCAATGCCGCCGCGGTGATTGCCGGAGGCCGTCTGGTCTCGACCTATGCCAAGCACTACCTGCCGAATTACGGGGTATTCGATGAAAGCCGCTACTTCCATCCGGGTCGGCGGATTCCCGTGGTGGTGTTGGGAGGGGTCGCAATCGGTGTGAACATCTGTGAAGATATCTGGTTCCCGGAAGGGCCGACGCGGGCACAGGCTGCGGCCGGTGCCGAGATCATTGTGAACATCAACGCCTCGCCGTTTCATGTCGGGAAAAGCCGTCTGCGCGAGCAGATGCTGGCCACGCGCGCCAGGGAAAACGGCGTGATCGTCACCTATACCAACATGGTCGGTGGACAGGATGAATTGGTGTTCGATGGGAACAGCCTGATCCTCGATCAGGCCGGCGAGGTGGTGTTGCGAGGGAAGGCCTTCGAAGAGGATCTGCTCGTGGCGGATTTGAATGTCGCGGCGGTGGCGCGGGGCCGGCTGGCGCAGGGTCGGAAAAAATGGGGGAGCGGGCGGACGCGGGTCACGGTCGACCGTCTGGTCGTGTCCCAGTCGCTGCGCGCAAGTAAGCGCCCCCGGCTTGTTCCATCGGATGCGGCTCCGCTTGCGCCGTTGGAGGAAGTCTACCGCGCGCTCGTGACGGGCGTGCGCGATTATGTCGCCAAGAACGGCTTCACGCGTGTGGTTATCGGATTGAGCGGAGGAATCGACTCGGCTCTGACGGCGGCGGTTGCCGTGGATGCTCTGGGCGCCTCCAATGTGCTGGGGCTGTTCATGCCGTCGCCCTATACGTCACGGGAAAGCCGGGAAGACGTGGCTGAGCTCGCCGCGCGCCTGCGCATCGAGGTCAAGACGATTCCGATTCACGAGTCGTTCAAGGCGTATTTGCGGTCATTGGCCGGTCTGTTCGCCGGCCGCAAGGCCGATAGTGCCGAGGAAAATCTCCAGGCGAGGATTCGCGGCAATCTGCTCATGGCCTGTTCCAACAAATTTGGCCATCTGGTCCTGACGACCGGCAACAAGAGCGAGATGAGCGTGGGGTATGCCACGCTCTATGGTGACATGGCGGGTGGGTTCGCCGTCATCAAGGATGTGCCCAAGACGATGGTCTATGAGTTGGCGCGATTGCGGAACCGGCGGGACCGTCAGGAGGTCATTCCGAAGCGAACGCTCGATCGGCCTCCGACGGCGGAATTAAAGCCGGATCAAAAGGATGAGGATACGCTGCCGCCCTACGCGATGCTGGATCCGATCCTGAAAGCCTACGTGGAAGAGGATCGCGCGCCGGAGGAAATCGTCGAGATGGGCTTCGATCGCCGGACGGTGGCGCGGGTCATCACGATGGTGGATCGGAGCGAGTATAAGCGCCGTCAGGCGCCGATCGGCATCAAGATCACGCACCGGGCCTTCGGCAAGGACCGCCGAATGCCGATTACGAACCGGTATCAGGACATCTGACCGCGAGGAGGGTGCATCGTGAAAACTGTGACGTGGCGGGGCAGCAGAAACCTGGCATTGACGGTCGGGCTCGTGCTGTGGAGCACAGGGGCCTGGGCGCAGGAGGCAGTGCCGGCCGCTGCGGGTCGCCTCGACAGCGGAGACACGGCCTGGATGCTGGCTGCGTCGGCCTTGGTGACAGCGATGATCGTGCCCGGGCTGGCGTTGTTCTATGGCGGGATGGTGCGGAGCAAGAACGTCCTCGGCACGATGATGCATAGTTTTCTTGTGCTGTGCGTGGTCAGTCTGGTCTGGGTCCTCTGGGGTTATAGTCTGGCCTTTGCGCCGGACAAGGGGGGGGTGATCGGCGGATTGGACTGGACCTTGCTCAGCGGTGTTGGGGCGGCGCCCCATGCGACCTATGCTCCGACCGTGCCGCACGTGGCCTTTATGATCTTCCAGTTGCTGTTCGCAGCATTCACGCCGGCGTTGATCGTCGGCGCGTTTGCGGAGCGTATCCGGTTCAGCGCGCTCGTGGTATTTACGGTCGCCTGGTCCCTGTTCGTGTATGCGCCCCTGACGCACTGGATGTGGGGCGGAGGCTGGCTGAGCAAGCTGGGCGCGGTCGATTTTGCAGGCGGTACGGTGGTGCACCTCAGCGCCGGCGCTTCGGCGCTGGCCTGCGCGCTGGTTCTGGGACACCGTCGCGGGTGGCGGACGGAATACATGGCTCCGCACAATCTTCCGTTCGTACTTGCGGGAACGGGGCTGCTGTGGTTCGGCTGGTTCGGGTTCAACGGCGGGAGCGCCAGGGCCGCCAACGGAGTGGCGGCCGGCGCGATTGCCGCCACGCACCTGGCGGCAGCCGCGTCCGCCCTGGCGTGGATGGCGGTTGAATGGTCGCACCAGGGCAAGCCCACAGTCCTGGGCGTGGCCAGCGGCGCGGTGGCAGGCATGGCCTCCGTCACGGCCGGGGCAGGGTTCATCGGGCCGGTCTCTGCGGTGTTGATCGGTGCCACCGCGGGTGTGCTGGCCTATCTGGCCATTGTATGGAAGGGAAAGTTTGGCTATGATGACACGCTTGATGTCGTCGGATTGCACGGTGTGGGCGGCTTCGTCGGCATGCTCGGCGTCGGACTCCTGGCCTCCACGAGCGTCAATCCTGCCGGTCCGAACGGCCTGCTGTTCGGAAACCCCGGTCAGTTGGGCGCGCAAGTGGTGGCGGCAGGCGTCGCCGTGGTGTTCGCGTTCGTCGGGACCTATATTATCTTGAAAGTGCTCGACGGTATGATCACACTGCGTGTGTCGCCGGAGGAAGAAGTCACGGGACTGGATCTCAGCCAGCATAACGAACGTGCGTACTTCTAGGGCTCGACGGATTCATCAGGGAGACTTCTATGAAACTTGTTGAAGCGATCATCAAGCCGTTCAAACTGGACGAGGTGAAAGACGCCCTGCTTGAAATCGGTGTGCAGGGCATGACCGTGACCGAGGTCAAGGGATTCGGCCGGCAGAAGGGTCACAAGGAAACGTATCGCGGTACGGAGTACACGATCGAGTTCGTGCCGAAGGTCAAGATCGAGGTGGCGGTGGCGGATGCCCAGGTGCCGAAGGTGCTGGAGGCCATCACCCGCGCGGCCAAGACCGGCAGCATTGGGGACGGGAAAATCTTTGTGCGGGATCTGAGCGCCGCGGTGCGGATCCGCACCGGTGAGTCGGGGGACGGCGCGCTGTAAGGATCATGCGGGACATCATGGACATACAAGGCTCGGCTCTGGCCGAGCGACGGGAGATGATCCAGCAGCGTCTGCTGGACGGGGCGTCCGGCGCCGAGGCGATGGATGCGCTTACGGAACTGGTCGATGGCTTGATCATCGGCCGGTACCGGAACGGCCTGAGGCGGTTGGGCGAGGCGGCGGAGATCGCGGCCAGCCAGTCCTGTTGTTTGGTTGCACTGGGGGGCTATGGCCGACGTGAACTGGCGCCCCACTCGGACATCGATCTCATGGTGCTGTTCGGGGCCGACGTCAAAGAGATAATTCCTGATTTGGTCAAAACCGTGCTGCATCCCCTGTGGGATGCCGGGTTCCAGGTCGGGCACAGCGTCCGGACGGTCCAGGAATGCCTGGATCTGGCGGCGGAGGACCTGACGATCCGCACCTCGATGATGGAAGCCCGGTTCCTGATCGGCAGCGCAGCGCTCTTTCAGGAGTTTCACGCCCGCTATGCGCGTCGGATCGTCGGCAAGGGCGTGGACCGCTTCATCGACCAGAAGCTGGAGGAGCGCCGCCGCGAGTATGAAAAGTTCGGCGCGACGGTGTATTTGCTCGAACCCAACGTGAAAAAGAGCCAGGGCGGTCTGCGCGATTTGCATGTACTGCAGTGGATCGGGATGGCCCGGTACCACGCGGCGACCGTGCGCGAGCTGGCGGACAGGGGCATCCTGTCACGTCAGGACTATCGAGCCCTGACCGATGCCAGGGAGTTTCTCTGGCGCGTGCGGGCGCTGATGCACGTGCACGCAGGATCGGCCCAGGAGATTCTCACATTCGACGAACAGGTCTGGCTCGCGCAGAGGTTTGGCTATCAGGACCGGCCGCACCTGCTGGCGGTCGAGCAGTTCATGCAGGTCTACTATCGGCATACGATGGGACTGCATGAACGGATGACGCGGTTCGTCAAACGGTGCCGGACGGTCTCGCTCTGGAGCCGGTTGACGCGGCTGTTGCCGGTCCCGCGCCTCGAGCGGCACTTTGTGGCGCAGGGCAACACGCTGACCGTTCCGGTCGAAGAGCGCACGCGCGTGCTGGACAGTCCGGCGCTGCTGCTCAAGCTCTTCGATGTCGCGCGCGCGCGCGCGCTTGAAATTGATCCGGCGTTGATCGAGGACATCCATCGGCACGTCGAGAGTCTGCCGGGAAGCGCGTTTGATTCGCCGGATGTCAGCGCCAGATTCATCACGATTCTGTCCGGTCCGCGGACGGCCTGCACGCTGGACGCCATGCACCGCGCGC
>JANOEZ010000446.1:0-1634 GCA_031413335.1 Nitrospirota bacterium | reverse complement strand
CGAAGAACGCCGCACCCAGCGAGACCCCGTAGAGCCCGCCGACTAACTTTCCCTCGCTCCAAGCTTCCGCTGAATGTGCAAAGCCCATTTCGTGCAGCCGTTCATAGGCACGGATCATCTCGCCTGTAATCCAGGTGCCCTTCTGCCCGGGACGCCTGACGGTCGCGCAGTGCTTGATGACCTCGGCAAAGGCGGTGTCGAACTTCACTTCAAAGAGTTGTTTCTTGAGAGTCCTCTGCAAGCTGCGGCTCACGTGCAGGTCGGCGGGCCGGAGCGTCATGCGGGGATCGGGTGAAAACCAGAGGAGGGGCGTGCGGGCATCGTAGGGCCAGGGGAAGATGCCCTGGGCGTACGCGGCGAGGACGCGCTGGGGATTCAGGTCGCCGCCGTAGGCGACAAGACCTTCGGCATCGGCCTTGCGCGGGTCGGGAAAGGGATACTGGTCGGTGAAGGACAGCGCTGGCATAGTCGGCATTTCAGCGTACAACGCGTGGGAAAGGCAAGACTGATCGGAACGTTTTTCTGGTTTGTTTCGTTTGTCTGGTTTATTTGGTTTGTTCATGTGTCGACTCTTCTAACCAGAAAAACCAGACAAACCAGATAAACCTGGCCCTTCGTCATGCGCGGAGGCTGCCTCTTGCCCCTTGCCCCATGCCTTCCATATAATGGCGCGCGTTCCACGAGGACAGTCACAATTTACGAAGGAGCAACCAGAGTCATGTCAGAACGGACCTTGGCGATCATCAAGCCGGACGCGGTGAAGAAAGACGCGATCGGCGACATTATGAAGATGTATGAAGGGGCCGGCTTGCGGCCTGTGGCGATCCGCATGATGCGGATGCCGAAGCCGACGGCGGAGGGGTTCTATGCCGTCCACAAGGCGCGGCCGTTTTTCGACAGCTTGACGACGTTCATGGCGTCGGGGCCGGTGGTGGTGCTGGTGTTGGAAGGTACGGATGCCATCAAGCGGCACCGGGATCTCATGGGCGCAACCGATCCGGCGAAAGCGGTGGCCGGGACAATTCGCAAGGCGCATGGCGCGAACATCGAGTATAATGCGGTGCATGGCTCGGACTCTCCCGAGACGGCCCGCTTCGAGATCGGTTATTTCTTTCCCGAAATGGACGTGGTTGTCCGGTAAGCGTTCCGTCCACCTTCTCGTTCTCCTTGTCATCCTGATCTTCGCAGGCTGCGGTCCCTCGGTTCGCCTGGTGCCCGGCGATGAGGTGCAGACGCTCCTGATCCAGCAGGCGCAGGGCCACTTCGCAGAGGGACGCTATGAAGCGTCCGTGCGGATCCTCCGCCGTGTGGTCGAATCCTATCCTCGATCTCCACGACAGGCCGAAGCCCGCTGGTGGCTGGCCCAGTCCTATGAGCGGTCCGGCTTTTTCAAGGCTGCGCTGGCCGAGTATCGTCTGCTGGCCGCGCTGCCGCCCACGAGCCAACCCCAACAAGTCAGCTATGGACCGGCGGCCAAGGACCGTATCGCCGCCCTGGAGCAGCGCCTGGGCATTCTCGTCAATACGTCCCGAGGGCTGGTCGGCTTGCAACTGTCTCCGCGCACCCTTCCCGATACGGTCTCCATTGATCAGTGGATGCAGGGCATCCATCAGGCCGGCGTCACCATGCTGGTG
>JANOEZ010000445.1:0-1496 GCA_031413335.1 Nitrospirota bacterium | reverse complement strand
CCTCAAGGGGGGGGGCTACCAGGCTTGAATCCACCACTCACCGCATCCCCAGCAGACGCATCCGACTCTCTCAGGATGCCGCCCACTCCCCCCCAGCCCCACGCCCAAGGTCTCACCTTTAGCACATTACGGGAGGATTCTTTCAGGAGAGAGTCGGATGTGTCTGCTGGGGATGCGGTGAGTGGCGGATTCAAGCCTGGTACCCCCCCCTTGAGGCGAAACATTATCGTGGCGTTGTCGTCCTGGCATTCAGCGTCTGGCACCCTGGACAGAAGGTTGTCTGCTTGTGATTGGCAACGATGAGAGAGATGGAGAAAACTGGCTGGCACTATGAGAGAGCGCGATCGATAGTTCGCACACTATACGGACGACTCAGCGGTGTGTCGCGCCTTTCGGCAATTCGCGCTCAGGTTAGAACACATCATCCGTTGAAGGTGATCTTGGGTGCCGGTCAGGTAACCGTGGGCGGGTGGATTGCCACGGATGCCGACATTCTTGATGTGACGTCCAGCCGGGCTTGGAGGAAATTGTTTTTACCGAATTCCATTGATCGGCTGATGACCGAGCATATGCTGGAGCATCTGTCGGATGCGGAATGCACGCTGGCGCTTACGGAATGCTTTCGCTATTTGAAGGAGGGAGGATTTCTGAGGATAGCTGTTCCGGATGGCTACCGAAAAGACTCCGAATATGTCAAGGAAGTGAGCCCTCCTAAAGATGGACACAAGCTCTTATTCACTGTCGACGATTTGGTTGCGCGCTTGGAGCGTACCGGCTTTGAGGCTACGCCGCTGGAATATTTTGATGTGTCGGAGCAGTTCCATAGCCATCCATGGGATGAGGCTGACGGCCTGATACGGCGGTCACTCCGGTATGACACGCAGGAGCCATTCAAGAGGGGCGCGTTGTATTACACATCGTTGATTGTTGATGCACGGAAGCCGTGAAATAACTGGGTTCTCTCAATAGGACAGTGTGAGCACTCAGATGCATCAGGCTGTGTTTGTCAGGATCCAATTTCCCCTGTAACAGGGTATGAGTGGGGGCGAGATGTGTGGAATTGCGGGAATTATTGCCAGAGAACCCCTCGCGCGTGAAATGTTGTCCCGCGTGGTACGTATGAATGAGGGGTTGGTGCATCGCGGCCCCGACGGAGAAGGTCTGTTTCAACATGGCCCTGTGGCCCTGGCGATGCGACGGCTAAGTGTCACCGATGTGGAAGCACTTGAGGGGGCTAAGCTATGTGCTCGCTTTGAGGGGATCATTCCAGCGCTTGAGTCAGCACACGCCATATTTTATCTGACCAAACTTAAAGCCAAAGCAAACGAAATTGTGGTTCTTAATTTATCAGGACGCGGAGACAAAGATCTTGCAGCCTACTCAGAGCATTTAATCGCTGGAGCTCAAAATGGACAGTAATAGATTTGCGCAGCTTTCCAAGAATTCTCGAAATGTTGCAATTTATTTCACGGCCGGCTATCCGCATTTAAACGATA
>JANOEZ010000444.1:0-1054 GCA_031413335.1 Nitrospirota bacterium | reverse complement strand
GACCACGGAAAAAGGACCATGCACCTTTCGGAGGGAATACAGGAAGGATGCGTAACTCTGGAGCTGTTGAACAACTGGATGGGCTGGTGAGACCGCTGTTGGAGACATCGTCGCGGACAAGATCGGGGTGGCGTCCGAGATTCAGGACGATCAGGGGCCCAAGATGTGCGGTCGGCGCAGACCGCGACCACGGCAAAAGGCCAGAGAGTGACGCTTGAGAGACGCGAGCGAAGCGACTAGCCGCTGGCGCTGGCGGCACGCATGGGGCCAATCCCGTGCAACCAGCGGCGGCCGGTGCGGACGGCCTCGGCCGCCAGGTGCTCGGCGGTTCCCACCGCCGTCCGGAACCAGCGGTCATAGTTCTCGATCATCTTGAGCCAAAAGGCGGGGGCCACGCCGATCCGTTCCAGGATCGGTGGCAATGACGAGTCCATCGCGCCCGGCTTTCCAGAAATCACTAGTCGCGCGTTCCAGTCCAAGAAGTTCAGATACTCGGGCTCGGTCATCCGCAAGAATCCATGCCGCCATGCTTTTCGCGCGGCCCCGCGGTTGACTGCGGGACCGCTGGGAGACGCATCCACTTGCGCCAGAGCACTCCCCGCCGGCTCGCACGTTTCCACGGACGAACTCGCCGTCATCCGGCAGCGTGCCTGCGAAGTGGTCACCGATTCGACCTGAGCGGGTCCGAGCAGCGGCGTGCAGTCTTGTTCGTTGATCGGTCGCTTCGGCACGAGTCGCTCCTTTTCTAACCAGGCACTTACGAGTCCACCCGCACGAGTGGCGCTCGCTCCGATCTTAGGGAACTCTCCTGACGCGACAAATGCCCCCTCTCTCAGACTAGTCTGCCTGGGTCGCTGGACGGCAGCCAAATACGTTGGCATTGCCGTGCCCGCAGGCTCTTCGGTCGACGAACCCCCTGGAATTCGCCGTCAACCCATCATTGCCATCCTTCCGGCGGAAGGTGCGTGGCTACTAACGATCATGCATGCCGACTCACATCGAAATCTGTTTCAATCCGCCGCCCGCTCGGGGACAAAAAAGGGACCATGCACCT
>JANOEZ010000443.1:0-7473 GCA_031413335.1 Nitrospirota bacterium | reverse complement strand
GTTGGCTAAATCCCCCGCTGAAATCCACATTAATGGCCTGACCTCTTACGTTCCAACCCAATGGGTGAACCGTGGTGATCCATTCCACTTCTGGAAAGGACGCGAAAATCTCCCCCACAATCGAGAAAGACCACGGCGTGTACTTATCATCGCTATTGAGCCAGGCCATGATCTCACCGGTGGTATGCGCAAACCCTTTATTGATGGCGTCATATTGACCTCCGTCCGGCTGACTAGTCCAATACTTGAGGCGGTCTGCGTAGCGACGGATAATGTCTACGCTACCGTCTGTCGAGCCTCCATCGATAACAACATACTCAAGATTGGGATACTCCTGTCCTAGAATTGACTGAATAGTGTCGTCAAGGAACTGTGCTTGATTGTACGACGGGGTAACAATTGAAATGGTTGGCAACGACGTGTTCATTTACCAGACTCGCTGGGAAGTAACCTTGCGAGGTAGGACCTGAACTCACGATTTTGCTCCGCGCGTTGTTCCGGCGTCGCATATTGGTGAGACTTGCGAAACTGGCCATCCTCCTTCACAAACGCAATATCGATCTGCGAGAGGGCACCGTCCAGTGGCCTATACTGAAGCCCATAAATGTCGTAGGGAACAAATCCCTTAGACTTCATATATGCCACAACGTCACAAAATGCCGGCCCTTGACGAAAGAAATGGAACAAGGATACTTCCAGAAGTACATACTCCGTTCCTGCAAGCGTCTTCTCACCGCCGCCCAAGACATCGAGTTCCGCCCCCTGGACATCAATCTTGACCAAGAAGGGTGGAGGGGCGCTTCCTTCACCAACCAGGCGGTCCAACGTAATCGCGCGAACTTCCCGCAGAACGCCGTCGATATCCGTACCTTCCTCCACTTCCCGGTACAGCGATGACCCGACGAGATCATGATGCACGTTGAGAAATGTGCGGCCATCTTCGCCCGCAACAACAGCGGTCACATTTTTCGCATGAGGAATTGCGTTCACTACTTTACTGAGAACAGGAAGATACTCCTCAATCGGCTCAACGAGCACATAATGCACATCAGGAAAGATCTTGTGGCATTCCTTGGTAAAGGTCCCAAACGCTGCCCCCACGTCAATGACTGTTCCGGGCGTACAGCCCATTTTCTTTACCTGTCCCAGGAGTCCTTGAAGAGAATTGCGTTGCACCCCAAGCTCTGTAGGGGTGACCTTATTCACTCTCTGAATATCGATTCCCAGCTTCCAAAGTATTCGTCTAATGAGGTGTTTCATAAACTCACTTAAATGCTTCAGTGCCTCAATAGCTGGATGGCCCTGATCATTCCTCCTGGCTCAGACGATTGGGAATATCTATAGATCTGGGCGAACAGGGTTACCAGAGCTCCCTCATACCATGGATATTCCGATGAGAAATTCAGGCTGAAGAACGTTGCTTCACCGCTTCCATGAACAGGGAATCCGGCTTCCGTATACGCCCCTTGACTACATCGAGGCCATACGATGTAAATCCCTCGATTTGACTCTCAAAGGCTGTGCACATCCGAACCTGGGAAAACCCCGATTGTTCGAGTAACAGTTGCAAAGAAATCCGATCGTACATCCAGCGATGGCATTCGCCGGATGTACGGAACAGTGCTTCTCGGATCGCCACGATCCCATTCCTCCCGAGCAAGGCGCCGCAGAGCAAGATCGAGAGCTCCTCGCGTGCGCACCTTGCAAAGCGCATGATAAGGCCGCGTGAATTCTTCCCCTTCGAGGCAACATCTCTCAGCCGCCCCCTCAAGCCGCGCTGTATTACCGACGAGCGAATCTCCGTCGAAGCAGGGCCTCTTCCGATCATGTCCTCCGCATCCGCCCCAATACGGGATCTAATATACGTTTCATTGGGTACTCCCCCCCTCATCAGATATCGAAGCGTCTCACCGCCCGATTTCGTCCGCACCATCTGGTCCAATAACTCCATGACGATCCACTCGTGATCTGCATGAGCCTGAGGATCTCCCAGACCGACTCGATCGAGGACCGACACATATTCTCGGGCAATGGCTTCAAGATCAGGAACAGCAAGGCGAATGATTCCTCCTGAGCGAAGAACCCTCAGGCTCTCCCCGAGCAACGACTGAGCTTGCTCGCGTGTGAGATGCTCGAGAATGTGTGAGGCATAACAGACATCGACCTCCGCATCACCAAATGGCAGCCCTTCCCCCACGTCCCACGATCGAACCTGGTGACTCAGCGGACGCACATCGAGGTTGGTCCAGGCCGGATGCCAGGTTGAGCCGCAGCCGATGTTGATCAACACCATGAAGAGAGCACGCCTTATTTTACGGATTCCGTAAAAGGATGATGGGGTCTCGCCCAAGGAGTCCGACGTCGGTCTGAAGCACGTCCCAACCCGCTTCTTTGGCCACCCGACACATGGTCATTTGATCATTCCTCGGCCACCAGATTTCCCCATCGGGCCTTCCTTGAAACTCGACCGGCACCCCGCCTTTTTCCCAGCCAAAATGGTCGAGCTTTGACCAATCTCCATATTGATGGGCAGAAACTCCTCCCTGCTTCATCTTCGTGCGAGCATGAAGCAGGATATCTCGAATTGACGCAGTTTCATTGTGACAGAGCACGCCAAAAGACCAGAAAAAATCAAAGTAACGATCCGGGACCCCGGGGAAGGTGTTGCCCTGTACACGATGGCATATGAGACGACCACCAGCCTCTGCAGGATGAAGCCATTGTGTCACATCTTGGAAATCGACAGTATGAAGCTCGCCCTGTGGGATAAACTGAAGAATGGCTCTGGACCAGGATCCCCTTCCAGGTCCCAATTCAAGTACTCTGGAGTCAGGGCGAAGATATGGCCGGACCACTCTGTTGAAAACCTTGCGATAGGACCCCCCGCATTTTTGTTCTTCACCCCATCGCCGTCGCCCCGGGATCAGCGAAAGTACGTTGCCGCTGTCATAGCCGTAATCAAATTCTGTTCTAAGCCAATCTAGACTCGGCACCTTATAGCACCTTCCTTCGACCGGATGATGAGGAGCGTACCCGCCCAACCATCGAATGCCATTTTCCAGTCACACGGCGAAACCAAGGGCTGAACGACGTGGTAGCGGCGGCGTTGTTCTGGGCTCTCATCGTCCTGAAAAATTGACTGAACATCTCCACTGCAACTTGCGACTCCTCAATAGCCTGAGTAAACCGCCAGCAGTCCTTCGTGCTCAGCCTCACATCAAACCTCGTCGAGGCGTCGCAGTGCATTCCACTGCCGTCCATACCGATGTTCCGGACCAGTGACTCGGTAGGATAGATACAGAGTCCTTCCTCAAGAAACATACTGGCGTACCAACGTACTCCCCACACATCCAACCTTCCTTCTGCGTGTTGTTGCAGCATCTCAAGGTACGGGTACGTTCCGTCTACGTCGAATCTTTGGCGCAGAGTTTCGGACGAGAGCTGAGCGAGCAACCAGTCGGAATCCTGATTAAAATACTTCCAGGCACGGTCCCAGGTTGCCCATCCCCAACTGGTAGGCACTCGACACATGAAAGTATCGCCGAGTTGGGTTATCCGCGACATCGGAAGCACATATCCGGATACTTGCATGACGGACTTTTCGTCCCGATATTGCCGGAGAGCCTCATTCATGAATCGCAAAAACGCCGGAGACACGACCAGATCATCCTCAAGCACGATTACCTGGCCATGTATTCGGCATAGCTCAGTGACGCCACTTATGATTGAGCTGGCAAGCCCGAAATTGTGCTGCCTGGCAACCACTTTCACACTGGCAAACCCGTCAATCCTTGCTAAGACATCTCGAACCTTCGTTACTGCAGCCTCTCCTTCCGCGGTCTTCGGAGCGTCGCTGAACACGTATAAGTCGCTCTCATTGGCAAGGTCACAACGCTTGAGAGCTTCCAGAGTCAGCTGCAAATGCTCTGAACGGTTATACGTAAACAGTGCAATGGGAGCTACCCCCATAACGTACTCCGCTTGGCTTGTAAGAACTCACCCTCCACAGACGCACGCCTTCCTCCACTGGTCTCGGACATTACTTAGGATGCCGGGCCGAGAAATAGGCCGTCCGACGCGTACCAGCCTTTAGCTCTGGGTAGACAGTCATCTCGGTGCGTACATCGGAAAAGTAATTTTCAAGCAGGGATTGAACTTCCGTCACCGTCTCAAACTCATGCTGATGCTCCCAATTGCCCTTACCCCTTTGGTCTTGGGCTACAAGAGGAGTTGACCCCACCAGAATGCCTCCGTCTCCCACGGCATCCTTGATCCGCATCATCAAACCCATGCATTCGCTTTCACTCAGGTGCTCGATCCCTTCAAACCAGGTCACTACGTCGTATGTCGCATGCGGAAACCCGTCATTGATCGCGTCTTTTTGCCAATACGTGACCTTCGGGTCAGAATGGATACTGTTTGCATGGGTAATGGCACGGGAATCTTTGTCGACAGCATCGATCCTGCTCGCGATTGACGCGTAGAAGTATTTTTCGTAGAACCCGTCTCCGCAAAACAGATCAAGTACGGTACACCCCTCAAACATATGTCGCCTGGCGAAAAATCCTCTCTCAAGCCAAAAGAGGTTATGGGGCCACTGATAGTGGAGATCGATCCGATGATCGAACCAAGAGGGAGGGGCGGCCCCCCGTAAATAGATCGACTCCAACAACTGTTTATAGTGCAAACGGTTGATCGCCAGGCCCACGTCAGCAAGCCACGAAGGAATCTGTATCATATCGACCACCCTGCCTTCACAACCCATGCCCTACGGGGTATGTAAACGCACCGCAGTTATCAGACCTTGACCATGGGGTTCTCACGTCAGACGTCGCATGCGAATCGTTCAAAATGCTTGAGAACTCTTTGCACCATAACTCAAGTACTAATGCCTTGAACGATAGCGGGCTTCCTGCTTCCGTCGGGAAAGGCCCAGATGCCAATTGATGCGCAGCACCACTATCAAGAATCCCTTCATTGACCAGATATCCATCTCTAAGCTCGTGACCGTAAGAATTGAATATCGCCTGATGCCACAGACGCCGAGGCGGCTCGAATCCCCTCTTGGGTCGATTGAGTACCCAAGCCGGGACGAGACTCGCCACAGCCTCCTTCAACCATGCCTTTGGAGCCAAATGTGAATCCGGGTAGGTCTTTCGAAGGCCGATGACTGTTTCCACCAGTCGATGATCCAGCAAGGGCAACCGCAACTCAACTGAAGAGGCCATACTCAACCGGTCGGCTTGAGTGATGCCATTGCCCAGGAGGTATGTCTCGCAAGCCAGGCGGGTCATGAATACTTCCAATTGCGGCCAGGGCTGGGAACAGGTGAATGGGCCATAGGGAATGGCCGGTCGGAGGCGTTCTAGGAACTCACGGTTATACAGGTATTTCAGACCTCCCTGCGCCAACTGAAAATCAGGCGTGAGATCATAAAACACGAGTCGTTCCATCGGGCTCGTCTGGTCCCGCCGGTAATTTTTCCACCCTGAACGACAACGTCCCGGCATTGTTCAGACCCACCATAAGAGCGCCCCGGGGGTCAACGAGGGCCACTCAAACTCATCCATATACCTCAATGGCCCTACTGAGCCATCGAGACGCGACGCGGCCTTCCTTCGGGAATGCATCACTGAACGACTCAGCCAAGGATATCCCCAGAAAAGCTCATCCCCTCCCTGACCTTGGAGCATCACTTTTACGTTGTGGTCACGGGCCAGCCGCATGACCGCGTAGTACCCGTAGCCTGAGATGTCTGCAATCGGTTCATCACGCCAATAGTTGAGCTCTCGAAAAGACGCCACCATGTCGTCCGGCTGGATCTCGATATCGTGAAAAGGAATGTCGAGATGATTGGCGAACGCGTGTGCATCAGCGCGTTCGTCGTGGGACAGATGTCCCGGATAACCTACGCTGAATGCCTGGACCACTCCGCGATAGTGTTTTGTCGCAAGCGCAGCCACTAGACTTGAGTCCAGGCCTCCACTCAATGCCACTCCAAGCGGGACATCCGATCGTGTCACGATGCTGCCCACATCCTCTAACGCCGCACGTATCAGATCCTGCGGATTTCCGAAAAGCGGTGGAGCGTCTTCCATCTTCCAATATGAGCGCTCATCGATACGCCACGGATGAAGTTCCACTTCGAGAGTGTGTCCCGGCCTCAACTTTCTGACTCCTTGAATCAGCGAGAGGGGATCAGGAACATATTGATAGTGGAAATACAGATCGATCGCGACAGGATCCAGATCAAACGGGATAACGCCGGATCGCATGAGTGCTTTCAACTCTGATGCGAAGAATAGAGTCTCTGGGGTCTGAAAAAGATAGAGCGGTTTCTCCCCCATTCGATCACGCCCAAGGATAAGCCGCTCCCGCTTCCGGTCCCACAGCGCGAAGGCGAACATACCTCGCAGATGTTCCACGCAAGCACGACCATACTCCTCGTACAGATGAAGAATCACTTCGCAATCGCTGCCGGTCTTGAAACAATGTCCACGAGCCTCTAAGGAGATGCGAAGCTCGACGAAATTGTAGATCTCGCCATTGGCCACGAGCACCAGCGAGCCATCCTCGTTGTAAAGGGGCTGCTGTCCTCCTTCCACATCGATGACACTTAGCCGTCGATGCTCCTTAGCATTGCAGAGGGTTTTCGCCGGGGTTACGCCCTCATTCTTTTTTAAGATTTGTTTTTTACAGTTCTTACCTCGCCATTACCACCCATGCCAGCTCCTGCTGCGGGTAGGGCGATTCCGGTATTTACCACATCGCCATTGCCGCTGCCGGTAGCCATAAAATATGCGCTGGCATTTACCAGTACATTGCCGTTGCCTGTAGCTTTTACAGTAGCCTTTTCGGCCGCTACTGCCTTTGCATTTACGTTGCCATTACCTGTTTTGCGTATCTCGATATTATTTACTGTGCCGCTAAGGGTGGCATTGCCATTGGCCAGGTTTTGAATGGCGAAAGCGTTGCCTGTAATGCCGGTAGCGGTTACGTTGGCGTTGCCATCGTTTTCCAAAAAAAGCAGGGTGGGCAGGGTTATGGTAACCCGCACATTGCTTTCTTCCACATAGCGTTTATTGTTGCGGTTGTCCTCAAAAGCGACGGTTAATTTTCCGTTGTTTTCTTTTACCGCAAGCAGCGGTTCCAGGTTATCATCTATAATGATGGCGATGGAGAAAGATGGGCCTGCGGCAATGGCTACTTCGCCATCTAAATCGGCCAGATAGATTTTATTAAAGTTGGTGAGGTTATAGGTTTTATTAACCAGCTTTCCAGAGCCTTTTAATGGGTTCATTTGGGCAGTTGCTGCCTGGCAGCAATAAAAAAATACGATGGTAATGATGCTTAAACTTTTCATGGTTTTTGTTTTTTAAAATGATGATTTAGTAGAAAAAGCGGACTTTTAGGAAATGGATATTTTATAAGGAAATCTTAAAGCTTTTGCCATCATCTTCCTGCTTTAAAATA
>JANOEZ010000442.1:0-1256 GCA_031413335.1 Nitrospirota bacterium | reverse complement strand
TCGCTTGGGCATGCGGAAGTTATGTCTTGCCCAAGCGGTTGATTCCATCCAGGGCTGCTGTTCTGTAGCATTCCGCGAGGGGTCGGATAGTTGAAGACGTTATGGACGAAATAGTCCACCTTGCCGCCGTAGGTGAGCACGGCCGGGCCGATGTGGATCAGCTCGGTGGCGCCTTCGCCGATGATATGAACGCCGAGCAGTTCCAGCGTGTCACGGTGGAAGATCAGTTTCAGTAGACCGTCCAGGTCTCCGAAGATCTGCCCGCGCGCGATTTCCTTGTAGAAGGCCCGCCCGACTTCGTAAGGGACGTTGTCCTTGGTCAGCTCCTCCTCGCTCTTGCCGACCGTGGAGATTTCCGGAATCGTGTAGATGCCGTACGGCATCATCTTTGGCAGCGTGGACAACGCGACTTTGAATGCGTGGCAGGCAGCGAGGCGGCCCTGCTCCATGGAGGTGGAAGCCAGGCCGGGGAAGCCGATGACGTCGCCGGCCGCGTAAATGTGGGGGACGTCGGTCTGGTAAAACTCGTTGACCTTGATCAGGCCGGTCTTGTCGGTCGCGATGCCGATGGCTTTCAGATTCAGTTGGTCAGTGTTGGAGGATCGCCCCATCGAGAAGAGAAGCATGTCTGTGACCACCGTCTTGTTGCTTTTCAGGCCCGTGACGACGCGGCCGCGTTCGTCGAGTTTGATCTCGCCGATCTCCTCGTTCAGGTTGACGTGCACGCCGTTCGTCCGCATCTGATAGATCAGCGCCTGGATCACTTCCTGGTCCACGAAGCGAAGCAGCTCGTTCCGGCGGTCGACCAGGGTCACCTTGACGCCGAACGCGGCAAACATGGTGGCGTATTCGCAGCCGATGACGCCGCCGCCCAGGACAGCCATCGTTTTGGGCATGGTCTCGGCGGCCAGGATGCTGTCCGAGTCGCAAATGTTCTTGCTGTCGAAGGGAATGTTCGGCTCGCGCCGTGGCCGCGAGCCGGTCGCAATCACGATGAACTCCGCGCTCAGGAGTTCCTCATGCCCGTGCTGCGTGATGACCCGGACCGTATGCGCGTCGTGGAACGTGGCGGTGCCGTGGACGATCTCCACGTCGTTGCGCTCAAGCTGGTTGGTGATGATGGCCAGCTCGTTCTTGATCACGTGGTCCTTGCGGGCCATCAGATCCTTCAGCGTGAAGCTTTTCTTCAGCGAGACGGACATGTTGGTGAAGGCGCGCAGCTTGGCGCCGTGCAGGTAGTAGATGGCGTCCTTGAG
>JANOEZ010000441.1:0-5856 GCA_031413335.1 Nitrospirota bacterium | reverse complement strand
CGACGCGCTGTTCGACGAGCCCGCCGATGCCGAAGAGGGCGGGGCGATGCAGCCGCGGCCGCCGGTCGTGACGATCATGGGCCACGTGGATCACGGCAAGACGTCGCTGCTGGACGCCATCCGGCAGACGAAAGTGGCCGAAGGCGAGGCGGGCGGGATCACGCAGCATATCGGCGCCTATACGGTGGCGGTGCATGGCAAGCAGGTCACGTTCCTGGACACGCCCGGCCACGAAGCGTTCACGTCCATGCGGGCTCGCGGCGCGAAGATCACGGATCTGGTCGTGCTGGTCGTCGCAGCGGACGACGGCGTGATGCCGCAGACGGTCGAAGCGATTCACCACGCGAAGGCGGCGAACGTGCCGATCATCGTGGCGGTCAATAAAATCGACAAGCCCGGCGCCAACGTGGACCGCGTGAAGAACGCGATGGCCGAGCACCAGTTGATTCCGGAAGCCTGGGGCGGCCAGACGATTTTCGTGGAGGTCTCCGCCAAACAGAAGACCGGTCTGGAATCCCTGCTGGAAATGATCCTGCTCCAGGCGGATGTGCTGGAATTCAAGGCAGACCCGTCCCGCCTGGCCAGGGGAGTCGTGATCGAAGCCCGGCTGGACCGCGGGCGCGGCCCGGTGGCGACGGTGCTGGTGCAGAGCGGCACGTTGCGGATCGGCGACGCCTTCGTCGTCGGCACGTTCAGCGGGCGCGTGCGCGCGCTTACCAACGATCGTGGAGAAAAGATCAAAGAGGCGGGGCCCTCGATCCCCGTGGAAGTCATCGGCATGCCGGGCGTGCCGGGAGCGGGCGACCTGTTCGTCGTGGTCAAGGACGAGCGCGTCGCGCGCGAGATCGCCGAGGCGCGCGCACAAAAACAGCGCGCGACCGACATCCATGCCGGACCGGGCAAGGTCACACTCGACGATCTGTTCGCGCGGATCAAGGAAGGCGACGTCAAGGAACTGGCCGTGGTGATCAAGGCCGACGTGCAGGGCTCTGCGGAGGCGCTGGGCAGCGCGGTCGAAAAACTGTCGACCGACGCGGTCAAGCTTCGCGCCATTCACTCGGGGGTCGGCGCGATCACCGAAACGGACGTCATGCTGGCTTCGGCCTCGCGCGCGATCATCATCGGTTTCAACGTCCGACCGGAGCCGAAGGCCTCCGCGCTCGCGGAGAAGGACGGTATCGACATCCGGCTGTACACCATCATCTACAACGCCATCGAGGACATTCGCGCGGCGATGGAAGGCCTGCTGGAGCCGACCTTGAAGGAGCGGGTGATGGGCCGCGCGGAAGTCCGCCAGGTATTCACGATCCCGAAGGCGGGTGTCATCGCCGGCTGCTATGTCACGGATGGGACCATTCAACGGTCCGGCGCCAGCATTCGGGTGCTGCGGGACAACGTGTCGGTCTATCAGGGCAAGATGGGGTCGTTGCGCCGCTTCAAGGACGACGTGAAGGAAGTGCAGCAGGGCTACGAGTGCGGCATGAGCGTCGAGAATTTCAACGACATTAAAGTCGGTGACGTGCTGGAAGTGTTTGTCGTGGATAAGATCGCCACGAAACTGTAGCGCGGCATGATCGTCGGGATTTGCACCGTCGAGTTGTTCATCCCGGACAGGCAGTCGCTGAAATCGAAGCGGCAGGTCATCAAAAGTTTGAAGGATCGGCTCCGGGACAAGTTCAATGTCTCGGTGGCCGAGGTGGGCGAGCAGGATCTCTGGCAGAAGGCGGTGCTGGGCATCGCCTGCGTGGCCAACGAGACGGCCTACGTGAATCAGGTGTTGGATCAGGTGCTCAACCAGATCCGGTCGGTGCCGATGGTCGAGATCGTGCAGTCGCGCATCGAATTGCTGTGAGACGGCCATGGCCAAGACAGCGTACAAGCGTGCGACGCGGGTGGCGGATCAGATTCGCATGGAAGTGGCGGACATCATCATGCGCAAGACCAAGGATCCCCGCGTGGCGTCCGTGACGGTCACGGACGTGGCAATCACGAACGATCTCCGGCTGGCCCGCGTCTTCGTGACGACGCTGCTCGACGCCGAACAGGAGCGTGAGGCCCTGACCGGACTGGAGAAGGCCAAAGGGTTTATTCGCTCCGAACTGGGCCGCCGGCTGAATCTGCGGTATACGCCCGAGATTGTCTTTCAAAAAGATGTCAGCGGGCCTCGTGGCGACCGGCTGCTGACCATCCTCGACCATCTTGACGAGGAACGGCGCAAGGAATCGAAGCCGGACGAGACGGTCACGCCGCCGGAAACCGGCGAAGGCCGGTGACACTATGGAGATGACGACGGTGGTGGAGACATCCGTGGCCCGTGGCGCCGGTATCGGCGACGGCATTGTGAACGTCAGCAAACCGGCCGGCTGGACCTCGCACGATGTGGTCGTCAAAATACGCGGGCTGCTGAAAGGGCCGAAGGTCGGCCACGCGGGCACGCTCGATCCGGCGGCAACCGGCGTGCTGCCGATTCTGGTGGGGCGCGGCACGCGCATCGCCGAATATTTGCTGGAATGGGACAAGGAGTATCGCGCGGTGCTGCGCCTGGGCCAGACGACGGATACGCAGGATGCGACCGGGACCGTGCTGGCGACGCGCGTGATCGACGGGCTGACGGAAGAACAGATTCGGGCCGCCGCCGCGCCGTTTCGGGGGAAGATTACGCAGGTGCCGCCGATGTATTCGGCGGTCAAAGTGGCCGGCGTGCCGCTCTACAAGTCAGCGCGGGCGGGCAAAACGGTCGAGCGGTCCTCGCGCACGGTGGAGATTCATGAGCTGGACGTGCTCGGGATTGCCGGCTCGGATGTGACGTTGAGGGTCCGCTGCTCCAAGGGGACCTATGTGCGGACGCTCTGCGCAGATATCGGCGAGGCCCTGGGAGTCGGCGGCCACCTGCTGTCGTTGGAGCGGACGCGCGTCGGGCCGCTGACGGTCGAGCGGGCGCTCACGGTGGATGAGATCGGTGCGCGTGTCCTCACCGGAGGGTTGACGAACGATGTCCTGCCGTTGGATGCCGCGCTCGACATGCTGCCTGCCGTGGTGGTGGACGAGCGGACGGCCGAACGCGTGCGGCATGGCGCGGCGATCCCGGCCGGCGCCGGGCGGTGGGTGGCGGCCCATCACGGAACGGCGACGATGGTGCGCGTGAAGGGTGCCGACGGACAGTTGCTGGCCGTAGGTAAAGTCTCGGTCGGGCTGGAAGGCAGTGACACCGTGCCGGGTATCGCGATCGACAAAGTGCTGGTGGATGTGGATACAGTCAGTCGGTAAGGACAAACAGTTCTAAGGAAGGAGAAGGGGATGGCGTTAACGAAGGAAGCCAAGACGGGCGTAATCCAGCAATACCGACGGCATGACAGCGACAGCGGGTCGCCGGAAGTGCAGATCGCGGTGCTGACCAACCGGATTACCTATTTGACGGAGCATTTCAAGCTCCATAAGAAGGATCACCACTCGCGGCGCGGGCTGTTGGAGCTGGTCGGGCGCCGCCGCCGGCTGCTGAATTATCTGCAGCGGATCGATGTGAGCCGGTATAAGGCCGTGCTGGAGCGGTTGGGCATCAGGAAGTAGTTCACAACCCATTGTTTGGCGCCGGCTGAGTGCCGGCGCGATCATCGGGCTGCTTCCACAGGTGAACACGGACCTGCGCTCGCGTGCGAGCGCAGATCTGTGGGCATCTGTGGAGTAGAAAGCAAGAGGAGACAGAGGTCATGGCACATGTGGTTGAGATTGAGCTAGCCGGGAAAATACTCCGGCTCGAAACCGGCCGCCTCGCGCGGCAGGCCGACGGCGCGGTGCTGGCGACCTACGGGGATACGGTCGTCCTGGCGACGGCTGTCGCGTCGCAGACGGCGAAAGCGGGCGTGGATTTTCTGCCGCTCACCTGCGATTACCAGGAGAAAGCCTATGCCGCCGGCAAGATTCCGGGCGGGTATTTCAAGCGCGAAGGGCGGCCGTCGGAGAAGGAAGTGCTCACCAGCCGGTTGATCGACCGGCCGATCCGCCCGTTGTTTTCAGAAGACTATCACTTCGAAACGTTTGTCGTCGCGGCGGTGTTGTCCGCCGATCAGACCGGGACGTCGGATGTCATTGCCATCACGGCGGCGTCGGCGGCCCTGTCCGTGTCGAACATTCCCTTCCTGGGTCCGGTGGCCGGCGTGAAGGTCGGCCGCGTGGACGGCCAATTCGTGATCAATCCCGACCTGGCGACGCTGGAGAAGAGCGATCTGCATCTCGTCGTGGCCGGCACGGCCGATGCCGTGATGATGGTCGAGGGCGGGGCCAACGAGCAGCCCGAGTCGGTGATGCTCGGCGCGATCGAAGCGGCCCATGCCGAGATCAAGCGGATCGTCGCCAAGATTCTGGAGTTGCAAGGCAAGGTCGGCAAGACGAAGCGGACCGTTCCCGAGGAGCACATCGACGAGGGACTGAAGAAGCAGGTGCGCGATCTCGTGGCCAAGCAAATCCGTGAGGCGATCTTCATCCCGAACAAGTCGGCCCGCCAGGAGAAACTGGACGTAATCAAGAAAGCGGCGGTGGAGACGCTCAAGTCCGACGATCCGAACCGCGAGCGGCACGTCAAGCTGACTTTCCATTCGTTGGAGTACACCGAGGTCCGCAACATGATTCTGGAGAAGGGCTCGCGCGCAGATGGCCGCGGGCTGGCCGACATCCGGCCGATCACCTGCGAAGTCGGCGTGCTCCCGCGGACGCACGGCTCCGCGCTGTTCACGCGCGGCGAGACCCAGAGCCTGGCCGTGGTGACGCTGGGGACCTCGGATGACGAGCAGCGCATCGACGCGCTGGAAGGCGAGTACTACCGGACCTTCATGCTCCATTATAATTTCCCGCCGTTCAGCGTCGGCGAGGCGCGGCCCATGCGCTCGCCGGGCCGCCGCGAGGTGGGGCACGGCGCACTGGCCGAGCGCGCGCTCAAGCCGGTGTTGCCGGACAAGGAAAAGTTCCCCTACACGATGCGATTGGTCTCGGACATTCTCGAGTCCAATGGCTCGTCCTCGATGGCGACGGTCTGCGGCGGATCGCTGGCGATGATGGACGCGGGCGTGCCGATCCGGGAGTCGGTGGCGGGGATCGCGATGGGGCTGATCAAGGAAGGGGATCGCGTGGCGATCCTTTCCGACATCTTGGGCCTCGAAGATCACCTGGGAGACATGGATTTCAAGGTGACCGGCACCAAGAACGGCGTCACGGCGCTGCAGATGGACATCAAGATCGCCGGCATCACGGCGGCGCTGATGAAGGACGCGCTGGAGCAGGCGCGCAAGGGCCGCCTGCACATTCTGGAGGTAATGGCGAAGGCGCTGACGGCGCCGCGCACGAACCTCTCGGTTTATGCGCCGCGCATCTTCACGATCAAAATCAAGCAGGACAAGATTCGCGAGATCATCGGCCCGGGCGGCAAGACGATCCGCGGGATCATCGCCGACTGCGGCGTGAAGATCAACGTGGAGGACACGGGGATCGTCTCGGTCGCCGCGGTGGATGAAGCGTCGGCCCAAAAGGCGATCGATCGGATCAATAGCATCATCGAAGAAGTCGAAATCGGCAAGATCTACACCGGCACCGTCCGCAAGATCATGGACTTCGGCGCCTTCGTCGAAATTCTGCCGGGGACGGACGGCCTGGTGCACATCTCTCAGCTTGCGCACCATCGGGTCCAGTCCGTGTCCGACGAGGTGCAGGAAGGTCAGCAGATCATGGTGAAGGTGATGGAAGTCGACCGGCAGGGCAAGATCCGCCTCAGTCGCAAAGAGGCCATGGCCCCGCCGCAGGTCGGCGCCGCGAAGGACTCGTCCGGCGGCTGATGTATCGCAAGATCGTGCTCGACAACGGCCTGCG
>JANOEZ010000440.1:0-14955 GCA_031413335.1 Nitrospirota bacterium | reverse complement strand
AAACAGCGCGAGGTTGTCTTCGGCGGAACGAGTGCGATGCGGGCTGTCCGTGCCCGGTTCCGTCAAGGTCCCGCGCCGCCGGCGGATGTCATCGGCGGAGGAACTGTCCACGTAGGCCTTGCCATTTTGAATGAGCGTGATGGCGTAGTCGTACAGTTGCTCGAAGTAATCCGAGGCGAAGAATTTGTTCTCTTTCCAGTCAAAGCCCAGCCAGCGCACGTCGTCCTGAATGGCCTGGACGTATTCCGGGTCTTCCGTTTCAGGATTCGTATCGTCGAACCGCAAGTGGCAGGTGCCGTGGTGCTCGATCGCAAGGCCGAAATTCAGACAGATGGACTTGGCATGCCCGATATGGAGGTAGCCGTTTGGTTCCGGCGGGAATCGCGTGACGACCTGAGTGCGCTTGCCGGATTTCAGATCCTCGGCAACGATGTCGCGGATGAAATTAGATGGGGCGGATGATTCAGGCGTCGTCATGTTGCGGGGAATCTATCACAGACGGGGAGCGGTGAGAAGAAAACAGCAGCCTCGCTTTAAAAACGTGATAACCCTATGCTACAGTCTGTCCCGCTTCATCGAGGATCGTTTGGCTGGTGATTGCGTGGGCGGTCCCATCGTCTAGCCTGGCCTAGGACGGAGCCCTCTCAAGGCTCAGACACGGGTTCAAATCCCGTTGGGACCACCAGCCTTCGCCCGCCTACGCGGAACGCTTCAGCAGGTTTCGGCTGGCAAGCCATAGCATCCCTAGTATCCCTCGCCTGGCATGTGCTGTTCCTCCCGCTTTGCGTGTTCCTTGGCCGGCGTCTGCGCTTTGACTTGATTGCGTCCATCGTGCTTGGCGCGGGCGAGCGCGGTTTCGACGGCTTTCATCACCTGATCCGGCGTGGTCCTGCGCACGTCCCGTTCGGCGGCTCCGATGCTGACCGTGACAGGCACCTGCGTCGGCGGCGCCGGTTTTCTAAAGAGACGTGTGCGGGCAGACAGCGTCACGGGCGATGCGTCGAAGGCTTTCCTCAATTCCTCCAGGTGGGGCAGCACGTCTATCACCGATTGGTCGTGGAAGATCACGGCAAAGCGATTGCCATCGTAGCGGAAGGCGTTGTCCTCACCAATCAGGCGCGCGATCTTCCTGGCGACGATGCGCAGGATTTGATCGCCCACCGCCTGTCCCTGTGTCTGGTTGAGATGCGTCATGCCGTCGATATCAATCACGGCGAGCGCATACCGGCTGCCCAGGTTGGCCACGGCCTGGTTCCAATAGGGCCGGCCGCGCATGCCGGTCAATTCGTCGTAGTAGGTGGATTGGTAAATCTCCGCATACGCGGCGATGATCAGGAGCAGTCCGGCCGTGGCCAGAAAATTCGTGGGCGACCATCCCGCGCGGGTACCGTGCAACGCGAGGAAGGCAGAGACCAATGCCCAGAAAAATCCCTTGTCCACGGGGTTCCGATAGGACACGAACCGAGCCGCTTGCAATGCCAGCGCCGCTCCGAATGCCAGCAGCGGCGCCTGCGCGACGGGGGTCCAGGCGGTGTACTGGGGAGCGATGAACGACGACTCGAGCGCGGCCGCGACGTCGACGTTCTCAGGCAGGCCGATCCAGGACACCAGGAAGACCTGCAGGAGCACCAGAATCAGCCGGACAATTTCGCGCGAGATCAGGAGACTCCGCTCGGTGATCAACGACAGGGCCAGGAGGTTGAGCGGCAGCAACAGCGAGACGGCGTTGAACATGATGCGGCCGACATCGTCCGATGCGGCCACTCCGGCTGCCAGGTGGAGCAGCCCGCGATCGGCCAGAGCCAGGAGCAACATGGCGAACAAAATCCGGCTGTGACGCACAGACACACCGAGCACAATCCCGGCTGCCAGAACCAGATAGGCAAACGCCTGTTCAAACGGCAGCATCACAGCCGGCAGTCCTCCTGGGCGGAGAAATCCCACAGCCGCCAGTATCAACAGGCCGTCAGGCAGGACAAACGAGGCCAACCATGTCCCAAGGCGTACCATAAGCAGGCCATCAAGCTTAGCACCGCCTGCATCAATATTTATGGACGCAATAAATCAACGCGGTGGAGTTGGGCAACTACATGGAAAGACAAGGGTTTTCTCAGGACTTCAAGCTGTCACCGATTCGAGAGTGTGCGGGAGGAGATAGGGCCCTATGAAGCGAGATCGCTCGCCAATTGGCCCTACCGCTGCTGCGCGCATCGCGATACAGTCCATCCATGACATCAATGGTACGAGCCTTGATCGTCCTGAGTCTCTGCGGCACGGCCGCCGGCTGCTCCGGTCTGATCGTGCGCGATGGCGACTCCGGTGCGCTCGTGGCCGGCAAGGTCGTCGCTCGTGTGCTGGTGGCCGTCCCGACAGTCGGGATCAGCGAAGGGATTCTGGTGGATCTCAAAGATGCCGAGCGCAATCGCGCCTGGCGCCGGCAGCAGTTGCCGCAGAGCGAAGCCGCCTGTCGGAAGGAATGGCAGGGGTATGTCGAAGACCGCAGGTTGAAGCACATCCCCGATCAGATCGTCAGCGCCGTATTCGCCGCCACCGGCTATGATTATATGGGCAGCGTCGTGCGCGCCCTGAACATGGCCGGCGTCGTGCCGGATGCCGATGGATTGCCGGCCGAGTGGCAACGCACGCTCGCGCATGAGCCGCAAGCCGCCCTGCTCTCCGAATGTTCGCGGCGGTTTCATCTCGACCGCGTCTCGTACGTGCACTGACATCCCGCACAGATTCGTTTTATTTTCCACACGACACGCTCAGACCCGTCCCAAACACGCCCAAATCGGCCCAGACCAGCCCGAACCTAATTGTCGCATCTTTGCCTGCGTATAAAAGAGTGAAAGAGCGGTGAGGCACGACCCGGAGCGCCCTTGCTCATGGGAAGAGTGCTGTGCTAGGCTTTCACTGGTCATGAGGTGTTCGCGTATGAGCCCGGTGATGTGTGCGCGGGCTCTTGCATACGCGTCATTCGATTACAGGAGGTGCTTCCATGGGAGAAGTGGATACCGCTCCCGAAACGGCTGCCAAAGTTGTTGAAGATCTCACCGCCATGGAGGTTGATCCCGATAAGGGAGAACGTCTTCATAAAGCAGCCCTCATACAGTCCAACTCAGGGACGGCGTATCGCATGCTGTCCAAGACCCTCAAAACCGGACAGGTGGATCTCGTCCACTACGGCTGTGCTCTCGACGAGGAGGGCAATCCGACGTCGAAGTGGAGTATCCGGCGCATTATGGAACAAGCCTCCGAGCGGTTCGACAGAGAGATCGCCAGCATCCAGAAGACTATCAAGGACAACGGAGAGGAAGTCGTGGGAGTCTGGGTGCATGACATGACCGCCATGCCCGATGTCGAGACGCAAGGCACCAGCCTGAAGGAGTGGGGCAGGAAGATGGCGGTTGAGGCTCGGAAAAAGCCCTCCTAAAAACGGATCACCCGGCCTCGCGGCGTAGGAGTCTGCACGGGATCGGCAGGCTGAACGGCGGCTGCGTCGCTGATCACAAACTCCAGGCGGCGATGCGCGTTTCGAAGCGCGGCCTCGACCGCGTCGGAAGTTTCGCCGCGGGCGATGAGGAAACCGAGATAGCGCGTCCCCTCCGGAAGCGGCACGAGTGCCTCCCCCGGCCCTACAGTGACGGTCAGTTCCTCAATCCCCGGAACCTGCAGCGCCTCTTGCTCTCCACGGACTTCTCTCAAAATGCCGGCGCGTGGGATCGGGAGCATCATCACTCCGGCCGCACGCCGCTCGCGCTGAAGATCGAGTAAGGGAAGGTCCATCCGGAGGGCGTGCCGCAGGATCAATTCCTCCAATGACATGCCGGCGCCGAAGCGCAGCGCGCGGGAGCATCGGCCGCCGATCGAGCGCGCGGCGACCTCGATGACCCAGGGGCCGCGCTCATTCACCCGCAGCTCGCCATGCACCGGTCCTTCGCGCAGGCCGAGCGCGCGGGCGGCCCTGACCGCGCAGGACGTGATTGCCGCCTGGGTGCCGGCCGGGAGCCGTGAGGGGGTGACATAGATCGTTTCCTCGAAGAACGGTCCCTCCAGCGGGTCCGGCTTATCGAAGAGAGCCAGGACGCGCAGCTCCCCGTTCGTCAACAACCCCTCGAGCGCCACTTCGCGCCCCGGCACGAACTCTTCCACGAGAATCTCGCGCGGGACGACGCCTAGTTTTGCCAGGAGCGCCGCCACGCGGTGGAACGCGGCGACGAACTCCGCGGCATCGTTCGCCCGGATCACGCCGCAGCTTGAGGAGAGGACGAGCGGTTTGATGACGCACGGGAAGGTCACCGAGGAGGCGAGAGTGACAGGGTCCTGGTCCAGGGAAAACCGGACAAAGCGCGGGACAGGGACACCGTGCTGGCGCAGGAGTTCCCGCATGCGGTGCTTATTGCGCGCCGCCTCCACCGAGGCGACGGAGTTGTGCGGCAGGCCCAGTGCCGCCGAGATCGCAGCCGCGACGACGGTTGTGGTGTCGTCCACCCCGATCACGGCGTCAATCGGCTGGTCTCGGGCAAATCCCTTCACCGTCCGCGCCGCGCTTTCAGGGTCTTTGAAGTCAAGGGCCAGAAAATCGGTGAGCGGAGGTCCTGCAATCAAGGCGACCCGGTCGGAGGCCGTCGTCACAGCAAGCTTCAGGCGTTGAGCGGCCTCAAGGAACCCTTCCGCCCGGTAGGTCGTAGAAGGGAGGAGGAGGAGCACCCGTGGCATGTGAGGCGCCAGGACACGCTACGTGCGTGCGCCTGCACGATCTCGATGGAAGATCTCCAACTGGCGATTCGCCTCGGTGATTGTCGCCAGCCTGCCCACCACTTCGGCGACTTTCGCGCCGGGAATGGCATAGTAGCCTTCCTCGTCCCCGAGGCCGGTGTAGACCCGGTTGCCAATGCAGCCGAAGCTGGTCGCGGCACGTCCCGACTGGATCGCTTCCGGGATCACGGCGCACGTGGGCCGCCCCATTGTGGCGCCTCCGCCGGCGACCCCGGCCGACTGCGCCGCTTCGGCCAGCAGCATCAGCTGCTTGACGGTCCCGCGCACCAGGACGATGTCGGGCTCGAAGGGCGCGTCGGCCAGCGGCGCATAGACTGCGACGCCGAACCCGCCCTGACGGCGGGGAAGCATCGGAATCTCCTCTATCTTGATGTACTGCAGCCCCACCATCGTCTGCACGATCGCGTTCAGTTCCTCCGCGGTCCCGGGGGGCAGATCCACGCCGTGGGTATGGGCGCCGACAGGGCAGGTGTAATGATCCGGGGCCTCGGTGTAAAAGACTTGTCCCTCCGCAGCGAGACGCCAATACCCGCATCCGGCCGGCGCGGCCGCGTCGATCCGGGGCACGTTCGGCGGAGCGGTGTTCCGGAACGCGATCGCGACCGGCTGAAATGTTAGTCCGAGGAGTGTCTTCAACTGCGTGCCTTGTTTCGTCTGGTTCATTAGGTGCTCCCTCTCTGCTTGATGAGTTCTCTACACGCCGTCTTGTCGTTTCGTGCGCAGCGGATGGAACTGTTTCTCCATCGGCTCCGCGCAGCAAAACCATGGTTCGGTGAGCCGAGGCGGCCGAGCCCGTGTCTGCAGGCGTGCGCCTGGCACGCCGGAAACCAGCGGCTGACGGCCGGCGACGCTGTAGGCGAGTCCCCGGAGGCGGTCGAACGTGACCGACGGATCTTCGCCGGCACGGGCCGCTTCCTCCACCATCAGACTGACTCTCTGATGAAGCTGGTCCATGCGCAGATCGGGATGCGTCCACCGGTACTGGAATCCCGCCTGGTCGAGCGGGCCCAAAAATGTCAGGATCGGAGCCGGCGCATCTTCAGACAGCCCGGTCGGATGGAGCAGCGCGGACCCAGGCGGGACCAGAAGGCGGATCGTGTACTGCACCGGGTCCACCGCATCAATCAGGTTGTTGGACTCGATGAGGTCGAACATCTCGAGATAATCCTCGAGCGTTGTCCATGGCGTGAACGCGACCAGTGACGGACGCAAGGTGATGCCAGCCGTCCGGACAATGTCGAGCGCGGTGATGACGTCGGCGCGCTCGTGTCCCTTCGCGAGATGTGCCAGCACGGTGTCGCTGAAGGATTCCACAGCGGAGACCATAAAGATGCAGCCAAGGGTTCCCAGTTCGGAGAACAGCGCGTGGTGTTTCAGGACATGCTCGATCTTTGCCGTGAAGTCGAAGGTCAGGTGGGGGAACTCGGCGTGCATGGCGCGGACGATGCGGCATGCGTGGCCAGGGCCGTTGAGGAAATCGGGATAGCCGAACGTGATGTGGGTTGCGCCGGCGCGGACCTGATGCCGAATGTCTTCCAGAACGGCCTCCTCTGGGAAAATGAAGAACCGGCCTTCGTAAACTGGCACGATGGGGCAATGGAGGCAGTGGTGCAAGCACCCGCGGCTGGCCTCCACGTATCCGACCACGTGCTGACCGCCGTCGCGCTCGAGCCGTGCGTACTGGTCCAGCCCGGGCAACCCGTTGCGGCTGGGCACCGGAAAGCGCACCGGGGGACGCTTCAGAAGAGGACCGACAATCTGCTCGCGCAGGCTTACGCCTTCGAGAGCAGAGATCCGATCGCCGCGCGTCCCCACTGCCTCAAGCGCCTCGACGAGGTTGACGAGTGGAATCTCGTATTCTCCGCCGATGACCGAGTCGGCCACGTGTTGGAGGAGATGCTCGGTATTGAGTGAGGCGTAGAGGCCGTAGAAGCAGATGTGGCAGGTCGAATTGATCGTGCGGATCAATTCGGCCACGCGGACGCCGAGCCGCAGGGCGGTGTGCATCGGCACAGAGATCCCGACGAACCGGGCCTGCCGGACGCGCTCCTCATTAAACATTTCGACGGCGATGTCCATCGCAGCGGGCAGATAACCCGCCTGCTCAAGAAACCCGATCGGCTGGGCGAGGCCGATCGGCTGGTGGCCGAGTTCGTAACACGAGATCAGCAGAATGGCGCCCGGTCGCTGCAGCGACTGCGGTTCCTGATCCGTCACGCCGGGGGGGCGGTGCTGGATGCTCAATGTCACAGCGTGCTCCTCAGTTTCTCTCTGTCCTCGCGTCATGCGATTTCAGCCATGGCCAATTCTCTTTGGATCCGCTTACACCATTCATACACACAATCTGTGCGGGTGACAGCTCATTGAGAGGATAACAAAGGCTTGGCGGTTCTTGTCAATCGAATAGAAGACGAGCCACGCTCTCCGAACGTTCGCGCCCTTTCCACATCGATCGGTTCGCCGCTCGCCACGGACGCTCCAAGAAATCTGTTGTGGGCCTCCGCCCCAACCTAATTGACGCGTCTTCGCCGGTTGTGTATAAATGAAGCACCGACTGCCAATGTTTCTAACTGCGGTGTGTGATGCAACCACGTGAGTTTCATGACGGCGCCCAGGACGGGCTCGAAGCCCTGGAGCCGCTCAATCCCGACAACATCAAAACCTTCTCCGATCTTCTCGGCGCGATGAAAAAAACCGCGTTCGGCGGGCGCCGTCTCGGCGAAGCCTTCGAAGTCCTCAGCGCGATGATCGAGGATCCGGACTGCACCGTCGTCATGACGCTGTCCGGGGCCATGACGATCGCCAAGATGGGGCGGATCATCGCCACCATGATCGACCGCGGCATGGTGCATGCCATCGTGTCCACCGGCGCCTTGATCGCGCACGGGCTCAGCGAATCCGTCGGCAAGACGCATTACCGCCACGATCCGGACGTCAGCGACGAGGAGCTGTTTCAGAAGGGCTATAACCGCGTGTACGACACGCTCGAGATGGAAGCGAACCTGAATTATGTGGAGCACGTCGTCGCACAGACACTGAAGCGGATCAATATGGACCAGCCCATGTCGTCGGAGCTGCTGACGCGCGAGGTCGGCAAGACGTTGGTGGACGAGCACGAAGGCGTCGGCATTCTCAAAAGCGCGTACCAGAAAAAAGTCCCGGTCTATATCCCGGCCTTCACGGACTCCGAGATGGGTCTCGACGTGGCGACCTGGGCCATGCGGCAGAACCTGGACCAGGCCCGCAGCGAAGGCAAGGGCGGCGACCGCGACGTGCTGCGCGCGCTGTATAAATATCGTCCGACCTTCAATCCCTATCTGGACCTGAACAGCTACACGGAGAAATTGCTCTCCGCGAAGCGGCTCGGCATCTTCACCATCGGCGGCGGCGTGCCGCGCAACTGGGCGCAGCAGGTGGCGCCGTACGTGGAGATCGGCAATCTGCGGCTGGGGCTGAACGTGAAGCCGCCGCGCTTCCAATACTGCGTGCGCATCTGTCCCGAGCCGGACTACTGGGGCGGGCTCAGCGGCTGCACGTACAAGGAAGGCATCTCCTGGGGAAAATTTGTGCCGGCGGACGAAGGCGGCCGGTTTGCCGAAGTGCTCAGCGATGCCACGGTGGTCTGGCCGTTGCTGATGATGGGCCTGCTGGAACGAGCCGGCACGAAGCGCACGTCGTCTTAATCTCCTCCCGTCGAATACACACAAGGACATCCGACATGGACATTCCCTCGCAACCCTCCCGCGTTCTGCCTCTGGTGGCGGGGATCGTCGTGGTGCTGGGTATGGCCGGCATCGCAGGCCTGCTGTTCTTCAAGCACGAACCGCCGGTGGTGGAGCCCGAGACGGTCAGTGAGTCGGACGAGCCGCCGAACCGGCTCTGGCAGCCTGACGGCCGGACGCGCGGCGATCTGAACGCCCCGGTGACGCTGATCGAATACTCGGATTTCACCTGTGACTATTGCGTGAAATTTTTCCGTGACACCTGGCCGCGTCTCTCGGCAAAATACGTGGAGACGGGCAAGGTCCGGCTGCTCTACCGCGATTACCCGCGCGATCCCGAAGGGCCGGCCATGACGGCGGCGATTGCGTCGCGCTGTGCCGGTGCCCAGGGACAGTACTGGCCAATGCACGACCGGCTCTTTTCCGGCTCGATCCAGATCGAGGCCATCGAGGCGCATGCGAAGGCGATCGGGCTGGATCAGCCGGCCTTCGTGCAATGCCTGCGCGATGCGCCTCACCGGCAGGCGATCTTCCGGGACAAGCAGGACGGCATGAGGCTCGGCTTTGTCGGGACGCCGGGGTTTCTGCTGATGCGGACCCGGCAGGCGGTGGACGAGAAACCCCTCGGGCTGCCCGGCGCGTTTCCGGCCGATGTGTTCGAGAAAGAAATCGAACGCTTGTTGAAGCCACCGGCGGAGACGAAGAACAAGGGTTGAATTCCGTCTCCAGGAAGCCTATTCTTGAATCCATCCAGTGTAGCGAAAGGGAACCAGCACCATGTCCGAGCGACAAACGTATTGGCCGGTTGACTGCGAAGCGGGCGAGCCGGACCTCCTGGTCTGCATGTCGTGCCTGAACGAAGTGTTCAAGCGGAAGGTTCCGATACCGGATTGTCCGGCCTGTCATGGCGTCTCGACCTATGAAGCCTTCACGCTGGAGGCCATTCGCGATTGGGGCACGGAGCCGTTGATCGAGAAAGCCGTGCGTGCCGATGCCGAGGTCGAGCAGCCGGCTCAGCCTGCGCCTGCGTTCGGTCTCGAACTGCCCGCCGAATAACGAGTTCCATCAGAGGCCGTTTCTTGTGGGAGCTGCACGACCCTTCCTGATCGGCAACCAGTGGCGCCAGAGCGCCACGACCGTCACCATCCGCAATCCTTATAATGGGAAGCCCGTCGCGGACGTCTGCCTGGCCGGCAAGGCCGAAGCAGACGAAGCGACGGCGCGTGCCGTCGAGGCGTGCCCCGCCATGCGGCGCCTCCCAGCCCATGCCCGCGCCGAAGCCTTGCTGAAGATCGCCGGCCGGCTGGCCGGCCGGCAGGACGAGATCGCCCGCACAATGACGGCGGAGTCCGGCAAGCCGATCGCCGACGCGCGGCGCGAAGTCGGGCGCGCGGTCCAGACCTTCACCATCGCGGCGGAAGAGGCCAAGCGGATCGGCGGGGACGTGATCCCGATGGATCTGACGCCGGGCATGGAACAGCACGTCAGCTTCGTCCGGCGCGTTCCGATCGGACCGGTGCTCGGCATCACGCCGTTTAATTTTCCCCTCAACCTGGTCGCGCACAAGATGGCGCCGTGCCTGGCCGCCGGCAATCCGATGGTCCTCAAGCCGGCGCCGCAGACGCCGCTCACGTCGTTGTTGCTGGCTGAACTCGTCCTGGACACGGGGTTGCCACCGGGCGCGCTGAGCGTCGTGCCCTGCGAAAACGCCGTGGCGGAGCAGATGGTGACGGACGAGCGGTTCAAAGTCGTGAGTTTCACCGGCAGCGCGGCGGTCGGTTGGATGCTGAAAGCCAAGAGCGGGAAAAAACGCGTACTGCTGGAGTTGGGCGGCAACGCCGGCGTGATCGTGGAGCCGGACGCCGATGTGGAATTGGCGGCGGCCCGTTGCGCCGTCGGCGGGTACGCCTATTCGGGCCAGACCTGCATTGCGGTCCAACGGGTGTTCGTGCACGAGTCGGTCTATGACCGCTTCGTCGAGCACTTCGTCGCGCGGGTCAAGGCGCTCACGGTCGGCGACCCGGCGGACGACACGACCGTGATCGGGCCGCTGATCGACGAGGCGGCGGCCAAGCGGGTGGAACAATGGGTGCAGGAGGCGGTGGCGCAGGGCGCGCGCGTGCTGGCCGGAGGGACACGTTCCGGATCCGTCGTCGAGGCGACGGTGCTGGCGAACGTGACGCCGGCGATGAAAGTGTCGTGTCGGGAGGTCTTCGGCCCGGTGGTGACGGTGTCGCGCTATCAGAAGTTTGACGACGCGCTGGCGGCGCTCAACGATTCCGACTATGGCTTGCAGGCGGGCGTCTTCACGCGCGACATTCATCGCATCTTTCGGGCGTATCGCGATCTGGAGGTGGGCGCGGTGCTGGCGAACGAAATCCCGACATTCCGCGCCGAGCACCTGCCCTACGGCGGCGTGAAGGATTCCGGGCTTGGCCGCGAAGGCGTGCGGTACGCGATCGAGGAAATGACCGAACCAAAAATGTTGATTCTCAATCTGAAGGATTGATCTCGCGGTCTGCCGGTTGCCGTGAGTACCGGCGCCGAAAAAATCTCACCCGCACATATTGCAGAATCGGTCATAACTTGATACAACTGCGGCCCAGTATCGAAGGCTGAACGCAGGACGAAAGAGAAGGGGAGGCACGATGGTTCCAACGCACATGTTTCTGAGCCGTGGCGTGGGGGTGCACCGGGAAAAGCTGGCGTCATTCGAGGAAGCGTTGCGCAGCGCCGGCGTCGCCTACTGCAACCTGGTCAGCGTGTCCTCCATTTATCCGCCTAACTGTAAAATCGTTCCGAGAAGCCGCGGAGAGAAATTACTCAACCCGGGCGAAATCACCCACTGCGTGATGGCCCGATCGGAGACGAACGAACGCAATCGGCTGATCTCCGCGTCCATCGGCTTGGCGATCCCGACGGACCGGCGGACCTACGGGTATCTGTCCGAGCACCACGCCTACGGCGAAACCGACGAGGAGTCGGGCGAGTACACGGAAGACCTGGCCGCGCAGATGCTTGCCACCACCCTGGGTATCGAGTTCGATTCCAACATCGCGTGGAAAGAGCGCGAGCAGGTGTTCAAGATGGGCGGCAAGATCGTCCGCACGCTCAACATCACCCAGTCCGCGATCGGCAAGGCCAACCGCTGGACGACCGTCGTGGCCCTGGCCGTGTTCATCCCGTTGGAGAATCTCCCTCAGGCGCGCAAGAGGTAAGGGATGGCGGTGCCGGCCGGCTGGCTCGGCCAGGATCGGAATTTTCTCGGCATCGGCGAGCCCTGGTGCAATCCCGCGCAGGCTGGCGTCTATGTGATGCCCGCGCCCTACGAGCACACCTCCAGCTACATTCTCGGATCCGACAAGGGTCCCTCCGCAATCATCGAAGCCTCCCAGCAGGTCGAACTCTACGACGAAACGCTCGATTCGGAGATCTATCAGGACTGGGGCGGCGTGGCGACCGCCGAACCGCTCGATCTCAAGGGCAAGGTGGACCAGGCGGCGGTGGAAGCCATCGAGGCCTTTGTCCAGCCGCATGTGAAACCGGGCCGCCTCGTCGTGACGCTCACCGGCGAGCATACCGGCGCCCTCGGCGCGATCCGCGCCCACGCCAAACAATGGCCCGATCTCTGCGTGGTGCAGATCGACGCGCATGGCGACCTGCGCAAGGCCTATCAGGACAATCCCTACAGCCACGCGAGCGTGATGGCCCGCGTCGTGCAGGACGGTCTGCCGCTCGTGCAGGTCGGCATCCGGTCCATCTCGCCTGAGGAAATCAGCACGATCCGCCGGACCAAAACCATCCGCACGTTTTTCGCGGCGCAGATTTGCGATCCCGGCGGGCCCTATAAAGGACAGGCGGCCCGATGGGTGCCGGTGGTCGTCAAGGCCTGCAAGGGACGTCCGGTCTATCTTACGTTCGATTGCGATGGGCTGGATTCCTCGCTCGTGCCGGCGCTGGGCACGCCGGAGCCGGGCGGCCTCGGCTGGTACGACACGCTGGCGTTGGTCACCGCGCTCGCGAACGGACCCGGCATCCTCGGGATGGACATCAGCGAGATCGCGCCGATCGAGGGCTTCGCGGCGCCTCAATTCACCGTCGCGCGGCTGATTTACCGGATGCTCGGCCGCATCCATGCGGGCCAGAAGCGGCCGCGTGGCCGTCGGAAAAGACTGTGACGCGCCTGCGTGCTGAAGCGCTCCGGCGCGCAAGCGTGTGATCCGGCGCGCGTGATGGGCGGAAAAAAACCCATACTCTTTCGGAAGAGCAAGCCGCTGCCCGCCGGAGCGTCATCGAATTCCGCACGTGCCCGGCCTTCCTCGTCGAATGCTCCTTCGTCGCATGAGCCGGCCTGCCGCATCAACAAGTTTTTTACCCAGCAGGGGATCGGCTCGCGGCGCGAAGCCGACCAATGGATCGAGGCCGGTCGCATCACGATCAATGGCCGCGTCGCACAGCTCGGCGACCGGGTGGTACCCGGCGACACCGTCGCCCGTGACGGCAAGGTCGTCCCGTGGGGCAACCGGTCGGTCTATATCAAGTTTCACAAGCCGCTCGGCGTCACGACCACCTGCGAGCTGGACGTGCCGGACAACATCATCGCCTACATCGGGCATGCGCAGAGGATTTTCCCCATCGGCCGTCTCGACAAGGATTCCTCCGGCTTGATCCTGCTGACGAACGACGGCGAAATCGTCAACAAGGTGCTGCGTGCCGAACACGGCCATGAAAAGGAATACCTGGTGCAGGTGGACCGGCCCTTCGATCAGACGTTGCTCGATCGCATGGCCGGCGGGGTGGTCATTCTGGACAAGATGACGAAGCCCTGCACGGCCAGCCGGCGCGGGCCGCGGGAGTTCCGCCTCATTCTCACGGAGGGGCGGAACCGGCAGATCCGGCGCATGTGTGAGACGCTGGGCTATCGCGTGACGGCGCTCCACCGTGTCCGGATCATGAACATCACGATCGAAGGCCTGGCCGCCGGCCAGTGGAACAATCTTTCGGAGCGCGAGCAGAACGAATTGTTCGCGACGCTGCGACGGTCCGAGCGACAGGGGGCGGAGACGTGAGGCGGGTGGTCGGGGCCTGGGCCTGCGTGCTGGCGGTGGCGGCGTCGGTCGGCCTCGTCGGATGTCGCACGGTGCAAGGCCTCAACACAACGCCTCAGGTGCAATCGGTGTCGGTGAAGGTCGTGGCGTTCGATCTGCGCAGGATCGACCTGCGTTTCGATGTGGAGCTGCTCAATCCCGGAGACGGCGACATGAACGTGACGGGATACGACTATGAGTTGCAGATCGAAGGGCAGCCGCTGCTGGCCGGCCGGTCGAACGCAGGGTTTGCGCTGGCGCCGCGCGGGGCCGCGCGGATTGCCCTGCCCGTCACCCTCGCGCTGGCCGATCTTCAGCGCACGCTCGCGGCGTTGAAAAGCCGCAGGGAGGTTGCGTATCGCCTGGCCGTCACGCTGCTGATCGACACGCCGCTCGGTGCGTTCCGATTTCCGCTGACGAAACACGGGTGCGTGCAAGCATTCCCACCGTCTGTTCACGCATGCAGTGAACAGCGATAGGGTCGCGTGGAATCCGGTAGAGAGGGTTAATTCCGGCGGAGGGCGGGGTCTGCGTATTCCTTCTCGATGCGGCGGGGCCTGACGGCCGCCTCGCCGTTTCCGCTTCCGGGCACGGGCGACTCGGTGGGACGGACCGGCTCGGAAGAATGTCCTGCGAACAGATTCAACAAGGCGATCAGGAAGCTGCCGGCCACGAGCGTGATGCTCGTCTCGCGCAGCGTCTGGGTGCCCTCGTCGCGCATATCCTTGGCGACGTCGGCGATGGTCTCCAACAAACGGTCCAGCGCGAGACTGACCTGGATGAGCTTCGGCCCTGAATTATCGGCGGCCTGGATTTCCGCCTGATGCCGCAACGCGGCGGCTTCCTGGGGCGTGGCCGCGACCCACATTTGCGTCATGAGGGAAATGGTCTTGCTGGCGGCCTGGAAATAGGCGTCCAGACTGGCCTTCACGGCGCGCAGGTCGTCCGGCTCGCTCCGCCCGCTTCGGGAGACCCGCAGGCTCGCCGCGTCGTACCGGTCAATGGCGTGTTGGATGCGGGCGCGCTGCTCCGGCAGGCCCACCGTGATGCGTTCGAAATCCTGTTTCGTCTGGGCCTCGAGGGCCCTGATGATCGTGGTCCGGTAGCGAATCACGTCCGCTGAGATGTGGGCCAGCTCCGTCGCGCCCAGCGTGTACTCGGTGTACATGAGGGTGATGTCCTGATTCACCTGGCTGAGCGCCCGGGCTCCCACCAGCCCGAGGCCGGCGATCAGAATGCTGACGGCAATGTGTTTCCAGGCTCCGGCCTGGGCCTCTCCATCGTGACCGAAACCGCAGGCATGTACAGTGGCAACCTGGTTTTGGGAGACGCGGATATCGGGGGCTTGAGGGTCCAGTTGCGGCTGC
>JANOEZ010000439.1:0-1664 GCA_031413335.1 Nitrospirota bacterium | reverse complement strand
CCGGTGTCCAATCAGATTGTTCAGCGGGACCGCCACGCGGCCTATGCCTCCGCGCTCGCGCTGCTTGCGGCCAGCATCGAGAAGTTTGCGACGGAGATTCGCCATTTGCAGCGGACGGAAGTCCTGGAAGCCGAGGAATTTTTCTCCGAAGGGCAGAAGGGCTCCTCGGCCATGCCGCACAAGCGCAATCCGATCGCGTCGGAGAACCTCTGCGGGCTCGCGCGCATCGTCCGGGCCAACAGCCTTGCCGCGATGGAAAATGTCGCGCTGTGGCATGAGCGGGACATCAGCCATTCCTCGGTCGAACGTGTGATCATGCCGGACAGCACCATTCTCATCGACTACATGCTGGTGCGGGTGACCGACCTCATCCGGAACCTCATCGTCTATCCGCAGCGGATGAAGCAGAACCTCGAACTGACCGGCGGGCTGGTCTATTCGCAGCGGCTGCTGCTGGCGCTGGTGGAGAAGGGCTCGCAGCGGAAGGACGCCTATGAGGCGGTTCAGCGTTGCGCCATGTCGGCATGGAAAGGCCGGTCCGGCTTCCACGATCTGGTCAGCAAGGACCCGTTCATCACGAAGCGCCTGACGCACGCCCAAATCCAGTCCTGCTTTGATCCCCGGTATTACCTGCGGCATCTCGACAAGATCTTCAAGCGCGTCTTTGGCGCGGCGGGGAAGAAGTGACCAAATTAATATATGAGGGCAAGGCCAAGAAGGTCTTCGCCACCGACAAGCCTGATCACGTCGTCCAGTATTTCAAGGACGATGCCACGGCGTTCAACGCGCAGAAGCGCGGCACGATCGTGGACAAGGGCGTGGTCAACAACAAGGTGGCCTCGCGCCTGTTCCAGTTGCTGGAGGAACAGGGCGTCCAGACCCATTTCATCGAGCGGCTCAGTGACCGCGAGATGCTCACGAAGAAAGTCGCCATTGTCCCCATCGAAGTCGTTGTGCGGAACATTGTGGCGGGGAGCCTGGCAAAGCGTCTGGGACTCAAGGAAGGGGAGAAGATCGAGCCGGCAGTCGTGGAGTTCTATTTCAAGAACGACGCGCTCGGCGATCCCTTGATTACCGAGGAGCACGTCCGTCTGCTCAAGCTGGCAACGCCGTCGGTGGTCGAGGACATCAAGAAGCAGGCGCGACGGGTGAACGAAGTGCTGCGGCCGTTTTTTAAAGAGCGAAGCATGGTGCTGGTGGACTTCAAGCTGGAGTTCGGCATCTACCATAACAAGCTGATCCTGGCCGACGAGATTTCCCCTGATACCTGCCGCATCTGGGATGCCAAGACAGGCGATGTCATGGACAAGGACCGGTTCCGCAAAGACATGGGCAAGATCGAAGAGGCGTATCAGGAAGTGTTGAAGAGGGTTTGTGGGTGAAACGCCTACTGCAATGGTTTCTTCAATATGGTTTGATGGCAGCGATTCTGGTGTGGGCGGCCGCCGTGGGGATGATGGCGTATCATCTCGCTGATTCGGAGTGGCGCTGGGCCTTCGCGGCGCTGTCGGTCGGTGGAATTGCAACCATCGGGGGCATTTTCTGGATTCGCACCTACATTGATAGGCTGACTGAGACATCGCAAAAGGGGAATGAATCGTGAAGGCGAAGATTCACGTCACGTTAAAGTCCGGCATTCTCGATCCGCAGGGCAAAGCCATCGA
>JANOEZ010000438.1:0-1507 GCA_031413335.1 Nitrospirota bacterium | reverse complement strand
CAGTCGGGATTATCCCAGCCACCCCTTTGAAGTGAAGTGATGGTTTGCTGGACCTTGCTGGCTGCCTTTTTGAGCAGCCTGCAACAGGACAAGCGCGCGGGACAGGCGGAAGGCGTAGCACCCGTATCACACGATCTCGTTCCCCTCTATCTGAATCCCAACCCGCCACGTAGATGTGTCTCCTCCTGCGTTTGCGATGCCCTCGAACAGTTTTTATCCACTCCTGGGGAGAGGTCTTAACCCTTTGTGGTTAGACTTGTTCACCGATGGGGAATAGTAAAGCGCGCCATAGCGTCTACACTGCATGTTGTAGACCCTGTGATGCGGTTGGTGTTCTGAACGTTGGCATCGCAAGGCTAGCGCGGGGGCGACTGAATAAATGGAGAGGCACTAATGGCAACTATTATCGGCACTAACGGCGATGATAACTTGTTGGGAACGACTGCAGCCGATCTTCTTACTGGGCTGGCCGGCAATGACATCCTTGAATCCGGCGAGGACGATGATGTGTTGGATGGCGGCCTCGGCAACGACACGCTGCAGGGCGGCGCGGGCAATGATACCTACATCCACAACCTTGGCGATGGAGTCTATACGATTATCGATTCCTCGGTGGCGGCCTCATCCAGCTTCCAGGCCGCAGTCCCATTCAGCACGGGGAGCGGTCCCGTCGCGGTCGCCCTGGGGGATGTGAACGGGGATGGCAAGGATGATCTCGTGGTGAGAAGTCATTTTGACGGTACCGTCTCTGTAAGGCTCAACACAACCGCGTCAGGGGCGACCACGCCCAGTTTCACCGATCAGGCTTCCTTTGTCACCGAGGGCGGGGGCAACTATGTTGCGCTGGGAGATGTGAACGGGGACGGAAAGTTGGACTTGGCGGTGGCGAACTGGGATAGCCGCACCGTCTCGGTGTTGCTGAATCAGACCGTGGCAGGGACAGCGACACCCAGCTTTGCCCCCCAAGTTTCTGTTTTAGCCACCGAGAGTAACCCGTTCTCCCTTGCTTTCGGGGATGTGAACGGGGATGGGAAGTTAGACCTAGTGGAGGGGAACCATTTCAGCGGCACTGTGGCGGTGCTGTTGAATCAGACCGTGGCAGGGGCAGCGACACCCAGCTTTGCCCCCGAAGTTCTATTCGCCGCTCAGGGCAATGTGGGTTACATTGCTCTCGGAGACCTGAACGGAGATGGCAAAGTAGACATGGCAGTGACAAACACCCTCGACTCGAGCACGACCGTCTCTGTGCTCCTGAATCAAACGGCACCTGGAGCCACTACGCCGAGCTTCGCCCCGCAGGTTGCGTTTACCGTAGGCTTCAAGCCGGCTGGCATTGTCATGGGCGATATGAATGGGGACGACAAACTTGATCTCGCGGTGACCAACATGTCGGCAAAAAGCACCGTGCATAAGTCGGGCTGCCAAAGGTGTCATAATCATCCGTCTCCATGTCTTGGAGTTTGGCGATCGGAATCCGCGTTTTATGAGAAACGTCAGCCAAGCTAAG
>JANOEZ010000437.1:0-1958 GCA_031413335.1 Nitrospirota bacterium | reverse complement strand
TTGAATGTGCCGGCGACGGATGTGCAGGCGATGGTGTTGGGCGGACATGGCGATACGATGGTGCCGCTGCTCAAGCACACCACCGTCAAAGGGCGCCCGATCACGGAGCTATTGCCGAAAGACAAGCTGGCTGCGCTCGTGCAGCGCACCCAGGACGGCGGCGCGGAGATCGTCAATCTATTGAAGACCGGCAGTGCCTTCTACGCGCCCTCCGCTGCGGCCGTGGATATGGTGGAGGCGATTCTCAAGGATCAGAAGCGCGTGCTGCCCTGCGCGGTCAAATGCGACGGGGAGTACGGTATCGACGGTCTGTTCGTCGGCGTGCCGGCGAAGCTGGGCCGCAAGGGCGTCGAATGCATCGAGCAGTACGAGCTGTCGCCGGATGAAAAAACTGCGCTGGCTGCCTCGGCGCATGCCGTCAAGGAACTCTGCGACGCGGTGGACCGGCTGCTCTGACGAGCAGCCGTCGCGAGAAAGCGGGAAAGGCGAGAAAAGCGAGACTCGATTCGCGCGAGTCGCGCCCGTCTCGCGAGTCACGCGGGTGCTGCCGCTTGCCTTGACATTCTGAGCGCGGCTGCTGTACAGACTGCGCCAGCAGTGTATCTCCATCGAAAGGGACCAAAATGAAATTCCTTGAAAATCCCAATCAGACAATGATCGCCGGGTTCGGGTTGACGGCCGCGCTGGTGGCCGGATGGATCGCGATGACTGGCATTACACCGAGTCACGATTCATGGGTCGAAACCGCGTTCCGGTGGATCCACTATCTCGCCGGCATCACCTGGATCGGCCTCCTGTATTTCTTCAACCTGATCAACGCGGGATTTTTGAAGAGCCTGGACGCCGGTCAGAAGGGCGTGGTGGTTCCGAGACTCATGCCGGCGGCGTTGACCTGGTTTCGCCACGGCGCGACGGTGACCGTGCTTGCGGGTATCGGCTTGATCGTGATCCTGCACCCATCCCTGTCGGGAACCGGCGATAAGGCGGCCTGGCTCGGCGGGCTGCTAGGGATCATCATGATGGGCAACGTGCACGGCATCATCTGGCCCTGCCAGAAGAAGATTATCGCGATGACCGCGGAATCGGCCGCATCAGGGAAACCGGCGCCGCCCGAAATGGCCGACCTGGCCCGCAAGGCGCTCTATGCCTCGCGGATCAACTTCATGCTCTCGATCCCGATGCTGTTCTTCATGGGCGCGGCGAGCCATTTGAAATAAAGACTGCACGCAGCAGTTGGAACAAACAGACCGGCCCCGCCGAGAGCATCGGCGGGGCCGGTCTGTTTTGGCCGAATCGATTATTGCCGCTTGGGCGGGGAGCTTGGTGTGCCGGAGGCAGAGTCGGACAAATCCACAAACCGGTCCAGGCCATCGTCGAAGGTCCACACTTGTCCTGTGGGGATCGAGTAGACCCAGCCGTGCAGCTCAACCGCTTTCCGGCGGAGCTTGGCGGCAATGAGCGGATGGGTGCGCAGGTGCGCAAGTTGCACGCGTACGTTCTCCTGGATGGTGGCTGTAAGCAACTCGTCACCTTTCAGGTGCGCATAGTTTTCCTGGATAATCCGGCGCGTGGCCTCTGCCTGCAGCAGCCATTCTTGAAGCGACGGTAGATCCTTGGCCTGCTCGGGATCGAGGATCCCCTTGGCGACGCCGCAATCGGTGTGCCCGCAGACGATGATGTTCTTCACGCCCAGCACGCCGACCGCATATTCGATGGTGGCCGTGGTGCCGCCGATCTGCGCGCCGTACGACGGAACGATGTTGCCGGCATTGCGCAGGATGACCCAGGCCATCCTGGTAGGCCGGGCTCAGTGAGGTCTGTCCCATGGCCGGCGGCGAGAACTGGGCCATGGCCTGGATCAGCTGGTGGATCAAGGTCGCCGCCTGCGGCCCGATGATGTGGGCGCCGAGTATGAGCCGCGCAAGGAAGACAGTATCGCCGGGGTCGCCGCGAGCACG
>JANOEZ010000436.1:0-4508 GCA_031413335.1 Nitrospirota bacterium | reverse complement strand
CTCGAAATCGGGACCAGCGCGAAAATGCTCTCGATCGTGCCGCTGCTGAACGGCGGCGGCCTCTTCGAGACCGGGGCCGGTGGCTCGGCGCCCAAGCACGTGCAGCAGTTCCAGGAGGAGGGGTATCTCCGCTGGGATTCGCTGGGCGAATTCCTGGCGCTGGCCGCCTCCCTGGAACATTTGAGCAAGGCCTTCAATAATTCGGCCGCGAAGATCCTGGCGGATACGCTGGACAAGGCCAACGCCAAGTTCCTGGAGAGCAACAAGTCGCCGGCCCGCAAGGTGGGCGAGATCGACAATCGCGGGAGCCATTTTTATCTCGCGCTGTACTGGGCCCAGGCATTGGCCGAGCAGACCGAGGACAAAAATCTCGCGGCCAGGTTTGCCAAGGTCGCCAAGCAGCTGGCCGACAACGAAGCCAAGATCAATGGCGAGCTGCTCGGGGCCCAGGGCAAGCCGGTCGACATCGGCGGGTACTATCATCCCGATGACGCGAAGGCGACGAAGGCCATGCGTCCGAGCCCGACCTTGAATGCGATCGTGGACGCGATCGCCTGAAGAGCGGCTCTAAAGAGCGGCTCTAAAGAGGTATGAAAAGTGGGGAGTGAGGGGGTATGATGTTCCTCTCACTCCTTGCTCGTTCCTGAGGACTGTTGCGCATGCCTGATATCGACAAAGAAAACGTCATCGATCAGGAGGAAGTCCTCCGGCCGAAGATGGTCACGGTGGAGATCGCCGGCAAGAAGTACGAGGTGCCGGAGGGCGTCACCGTCATCAAGGCCCTGTGGTATGCGGGGCAGGAAGTCGTCCGCGGCATCGGCTGCCTGGGCGGATTCTGCGGCGCCTGCGCGACCTACTACCGCACGAAGGACGATCCCAAGGTGCGAACCTGCCTGGCCTGCCAGACGGCCGTGCAGGACGGGATGACATTTACCATGGTGCCGCCCTTCCCGGCACGCAAGGCCATCTACCACATGGACGAATTGAAGGATCCCAAGCAGGATCTCTTCACGCTCTATCCGGAAGCGCCGCTCTGCCGCAATTGCAACGCCTGCACCGAGGCCTGCCCGCAGAAGATCGACGTGCGCGAGGGCGTCTGGAAGGCCGTCTTCGGCGACTTTAAAAGCGTATCGGAAATGTTCATGGACTGCGTCATGTGCGGCCTCTGCGTGCCGGTCTGCATCGCAGACATCGCACCCAATCTCGTCGCGCTCTACGCCAGCCGCGTCCAGGGCGCGCACTTCACGGAGAAGCCGGAACGGCTGGAGCATCGCATCAAGGAAATCGCCGACGGCAAGTACAAGGACGAGTGGGCCCGCGTCATGAAGATGAGCGAGCCGGAACTGGCGAAAGTCTGTGCTGAGCTGAAGTAGATGGAAATCCACGCGCTTCAGCAGATTGTCCATAAAACCCGCGATGCCCGCCGCAAGCAGACGCTGCCGAAGTACGCGCCGGCCGAGCGCGACACGCTGATCAAGAAGTATCACCCCGATTTTCGCGAGAGCGCCTACCGTCCGATCACGTTCGGCCCGAACGCCGGCGAAAAGACCGTCCGCGAGCTGGCTGCCTTGCTCGAAGGCAACAGCGTGGTGCCGATGGACCTGGACCTGACTCCGCAATACACCTGCGATGTGCTGGTGATCGGCGGAGGCGGCGCCGGCTGCGCCGCGGCGCTGCACGCCCACGCGCAGGACGCCACGGTGATGCTGGCCACCAAGCTGCGGCTCGGCGATTCCAATACCGTCATGGCGCAGGGCGGCATGCAGATCGCCGTCACGAACGAAGATTCCCCAGTCACGCATTTCCTCGACACCCTCAAGGGCGGCCACATGAAGAACGATCACGCCCTGCTGAAGGTCATGGTCGAGGAAGGCCCGTCCATCGCCAAGTGGCTGCTGAGTCTGGGCGTACTGTTCGACCGGGATGCAGACGGCAATCTGCACGTGAAAAAGGGCGGCGGCAGCTCCAAGCCGCGGTTGCTCACGGCCTCGGACTACACCGGCCTCGAAATCATGCGGGTGTTGAAGGACGAGGTGCTGAACCAGAAGATTCAACTGCTCGAGTTTTCCGCCGCAGTCGAACTGCTGAGCGACGGCAAGGGCACGTGCACCGGCGCGGTGCTGCGCGACCTGGACAACAAGCGATTCCTCGTCGTGGCGGCGAAGACGGTGATTCTGGCTACGGGCGGGATCGGCCGGCTCCATATCCAGGGGTTTCCGACCAGCAACCATTTTGGGGCGACCGGTGACGGCCTGGCCATGTCCTATCGCATGGGCGCGAAGCTGATGCACATCGATACGTTCCAATACCACCCGTCGGGGGCGGTCTATCCGGAACAGTTGATTGGCGCGCTGGTCACGGAAGGCATCCGCTCCGAGGGCGGCCATCTCGTCAACGCCAAGGGCGAGCGGTTCGTCAACGAGCTGGACACGCGCGACGTTGTCTCCTCCTCGATCATCCGCGAGTGCGAAGAGGGCCGTGGCATCCGGACCATGTCGGGCCGGATCGGCGTGTGGCTCGATACGCCGCTCCTGGAAGCGGAGCAGGGCGAAGGCACGGTGAGCAAGCATTTCCCCGCGATGGTGCGCCAATACGAGCGCTTCGGGATCGATATCGCCAAGGACCCGGTCCTGATCTATCCGACGCTGCACTACCAGAACGGCGGCGTGAAGATCGACACGAACGGCGAGTCCAACGTGAAAAATCTCTTTGTCGCCGGCGAAGCCTCGGGCGGCCTGCACGGGCGCAATCGTCTGATGGGCAATTCGCTGCTGGATTTGATGGTCTACGGCAAGCGCTCGGGCCTCATGGCAGCCGCGCATGCCAAATCCGGCTCGCAAGGCACGCTGACGCTCGAGCATGTGAAGAAATTCAAGGACGAAGCCAAGAAACACCACGTGTCTTCAGACGTCATCTCGCCGATGCTATTTCCGGCATATGCGAAGAAGGAGTAGCGGGTAGCTGGCAGCGAACAGCGAATAGCTCAGCGGAAGACATGGGCAATTCCGGCTATTCGCTACGCGCTATTGGCTATTCGCTTTTTTGAGGAGAAGAAATGAACGTTCATGAGTTTCAGGCCAAGTCGTTGTTTGCGCAGTTCGGCGTGCCGGTGCCGAAGGGCAAAGAGGTCAAGACGCCGCTGCAAGCCGAGAAATGGGCCAAGGAGCTGAACAGCCCGGTCTACGTCGTGAAGGCGCAGATCCATGCGGGCGGGCGCGGCAAGGCGGGCGGGGTCAAGATCACGAAGAACCAGGCCGACGTGCCCGGACTGGCCAAAGAAATAATGGGCAAGACGCTCGTCACGCACCAGACCGGGCCGAAGGGCCGCAAGGTCCGCCGCCTCCTGGTCGAAGAAGGCGCCGGCATTGCCAAGGAACTGTACCTGAGCCTGCTCGTGGACCGGGATACGGGCTGGCCGATCGTCATCGCCAGCACGGAAGGCGGCATGGAGATCGAGGAAGTGGCCGCGCACACGCCGGAGAAGATCATCTGGGTGCTGATCGACCCGGCCGTCGGATTCCAGAGCTACAACGGCCGCAACGTGGCCTTCGCACTGGGGTTGAACACCATCGAGCCGGCAGTTATCACTCCCTTCGTGCAAATGCTCGGCAATCTATACAAGCTGTTCATGGACAAGAATGCGGCGATGGTCGAGATCAATCCGCTGGTCATCACGACGGACAAGAAGCTGATCGCGCTGGACGGTAAAGTCAGCTTCGACGACAACAGCCTCTTCAAACATCCTGATATCCAGGCCATGCGCGACCTGAACGAAGAGGAGCCGTTGGAGGTTGAAGCGACGGCCAACAATCTCAATTACGTCAAGCTGGACGGCAATATCGGCTGCATGGTGAATGGCGCGGGCCTGGCCATGGCGACGATGGACGTGATCAAGCTGGCAGGCAGCGAGCCGGCCAACTTCCTCGACGTGGGCGGTGGGGCGACGAAGGAAACCGTGGCGGCGGGTTTCCGCATCTTGCTCAAGGACAAGAACGTCAAAGGCATCTTCATCAACATCTTCGGCGGCATCGTCCGCTGCGAGCGGATCGCGCACGGCGTGATCGAGGCGGCCAAGGAAGTGAAGATCACCGTGCCGCTGGTCGTGCGGCTGCAGGGGACGAACGCAGAAGAAGGCCGCACACTGCTCAAGGACTCCGGCCTCAAGCTGGACGTGGCGGATGATCTGTGGGAAGCGGCGCAGAAGATTGTCGGCATGACAGGGAAAAAGCGATCGAAACCTGCTGCTGCCGCAGGAGGAGGATAGGCTGGGCTAGGCGGGCCGGCTGACTCCCATGCTCGCGCACCGCGCACGCTCAGAAGGTGCTCGGTGGACGCGCGCAGTAGGAGTCAGCCAGCCCTCGCCCACACGGGGGAGAGGGCAGAAAAAAAGAAGAGGAAAAAACTGATGAGCATTCTGGTTAACAAGAATACGCGAGTGGTGGTGCAGGGGATTACGGGGAAAGAGGGTTCCTTCCACGCGACCCAGTGCAAGGCTTATGGCACGCAGG
>JANOEZ010000435.1:0-2830 GCA_031413335.1 Nitrospirota bacterium | reverse complement strand
CACCGCAGATGGCGCCACCAACAGCGCCGCAAGCCGCGCCGCCACAACGTCCGGCACCGCCCGCTGCGGTGTCCCCGCAGATGCAGCGTCCCCCATCGGCACCAATGACTGCGCCTGCGCCAACCTCGCGTCCGGATCCGGCGCCTGCCACCTCGCCGCAGGCAGCGCCACCTGTACCGCCGGGCGGTGGCCAGGAGTTACAACGTCGCGGTCGCGGCAGCCCGGATGACAACAACGGCAAAGACAAGGACAAGAAGTAGCGCCTGTCCGGATTGCATCTGCATCGCCAACCTTGGCCCGCCCCTGTGCGGGCCATTTTCTGCGGGCGGAGTTGCCAACAGAGGATGCCACTCGCCTCCTCGGAACTTTTCCCGCCAACGCCTGCTTACTGGCCTTCACGTCCATCATCTGGCGGGAATCATGGAAATACGGCGAGCGGGCATTTCGCTACTGCCATCACGACGTCGGCCACGCCATCGGCGCGGCCCGCATCGCTGCTGCCACGCTCGGATGGAACCTGGCGCTGCTCGACGGAACAGATCAGGCGACCCTGGCCGTTCTACTCGGCGTGGACCGCGACAAGGATTTTGTAGATGCGGAGCGAGAACATCCCGATTGTGTGGCGGTTGTCTGGCCTGCGGGCAACACGGCCACAATCCCCCTCTGGCTCGACCCCACGTCGGTCCAAGCCCTGTCGCATGGCCACTGGCATGGACGAGCCAATCGGCTGAGCCATGATGCTCCGGTGCCGTGGGAGATCATTGATGACGTGGCCGAGGCCACAAAAAAAACCAGTCTGGAGCGCCGGTCCGTGACGTTCCCGCGCCACGAGTCATTACCGACTCCTCCCACAACACAGCAGGAGGGTCCGGGAGCAGGGACAATCATCAGACAACGGCGAAGCGCTGTTGCGTTGGATGGAAAGACCTCGATTACTGCTGCGACGTTCTATCGCATGCTGGCCCGCGTGATGCCAGGCGCGGATCGTCCACAGCCAGATCGTCCCATGCCTTGGGATTCGCTGCCATGGGATCCGGCGATTCACCTATTGATCTTTGCCCATCGCGTGGAGGGACTGTCGCCAGGCGTGTATGTCCTGGTTCGTGATCCGGCCAAGCTCTCACTTCTCAAGAACGCGATGAATCCGCATCTGGAATGGGTTCTCGCACCAGGTTGTCCCGATAACCTGCCCTTGTACGGGATTCTGGAGGGAGATGCCAAAAAAGTCGCCGCACAGGTCAGTTGCCATCAGGACATCGCCGGCGACAGCGCCTTTTCATTGGGCATGCTGGCTGAATTTGAAGGGCGCGTACGGCAAGGCGCCTGGTGGTATCCGCGCCTATTTTGGGAATCGGGCCTTGTCGGGCAGGTGCTCTATCTGGAGGCGGAGGCCGCGGGAGTACGCGCGACCGGCATCGGCTGTTTCTTCGACGACCCGGTGCACGAGATCGTCGCGCTCAAAGACCACACCTTCCAATCACTCTATCATTTCACCGTCGGCGGCCCGGTCGAGGATCCACGCCTGACTACTTTACCGCCCTATGCCCACCTGAAACGCGGCGAGTAAGGCCAAATTTCCTAACCTCGCACACCGGCGCGGGCATCTTCGTCTGCTATGCAATCGCGTACGGCCTCATCCCTCGCTGAGGGAGAATAGTTCCTGACACCTTATTCTCCTTCCTAGACAGCATCGAGCTCTCTCAAGACTTTTCGGATTCCGATGATGCTCAAGCCAACCGCCCCGGCTGCTGCGCAGGCCCAATGCAAGGCACTCAGCGATACTGCGTGCAGCAATACATTTGTGCCACTTAGCGGTGCAAACGGTCGGATATCCGGGTGCATGAGGCTGTCCAAGAAGATATGTGAATAGCTACCCAAGGCAGCTCCAATTGTAACTTGCAGAATCGACGGCTGTTTCCAGTGCAGACGGCCTAGAAGCGACACAAGGAATTTGCTCTTTTTCAGTAGTGTAAATAGAACAGCTGTTACCACAAGGACGACTGTCGCGCCCACGTAGGTGTGAAAGAAGCGGTGTAGCGGAAACTGATTTGCGAGCATGAAATACAACGGCTCGACGTCCATGAGCACGTTAGCCGAACAGAACGCCAGAAAACTGACGTGCCGTGGAGCTACTGCATGGAGAGCGGCGCCGGGGCCAAAGTGAAATGGTGTGAACGGCATGGAAGGTAGGCACCTCGTATGGAAGCGGATACGAGAACTTCCGACAGGCTACTTTTTGACGTGATGCGTGTCAACACTTCTCTTGAGCCGGTCGCCATGCGATAGCAAATAGCGACCGGCGACTCTCCCTCCCCAACGCTGTCGGTGCGATTAAAAAATTCGGCCTGGGTGATCCCTCACTGCGCGCGTCCAACAGGGCCTTCTGAGGCCGCGCGTTGCGCGAGCAAAAGGATTGCCCAGGCCGCCTGATCCGCTGTTCAACAAAAACAAAAGCCCGCCCATCTTTCGATGAGCGGGCTTTGTTTATACCCCGGCAGCGTTCTACTTTCCCACTGCCTCACAGCAGCAGTAGCATCGACCCTGGAGGGCTTAACTTCCGTGTTCGAGATGGGAACGGGTGGGGCCCCTCCGGCAAGGCCACCGGGAATTCTCAGTGTGACACGGCGATGCACCGTTCACGCGTATTTAAGACCATGTCTACCAGGAGCAAATGCATTTAAGTTAAGCCGCACGACCGATTAGTACTGGTTAGCTTCAGCCCTTACGAGCCTTTCACATCCAGCCTATCAAACACGTGGTCTACGTGTGGTCTTCAGGGGGCTTACGCCCCGGGAGATCTCATCTTGAGGCAGGCTTCCCGCTTAGATGC
>JANOEZ010000434.1:0-1031 GCA_031413335.1 Nitrospirota bacterium | reverse complement strand
CAGCCTTATGCCTTCGACGACCTCTTCTTCGCTTACCGCGGCGCCGGCGCCGTCCGACTCCTGCATGATCTTCAGCGTGTAGTAGCCGTCCGCCGGGTTGCCGATCGCCAGCGACTTCGCGATGGTCTTCGGCTTGACCGGCTTGAAGAAGTCGCGGCCCTCTTTGAACGCGGTCGCGATCGGCGAGCAGCCTTCCGCCTGGGCCCCGTTCACTTTCGTCTGGACCTTGTCGATCAGGCCCAGCGCTTTCATTTCGTGGAGGCCCTTCCAGATTTTGGTCAGCAGCGAGCCCGAGGCCATCGGGATCACCGCCTGGTCCGGCGCGCGCCAGCCGAGCTGCTCGACCGTTTCGAAGGCCAGCGTCTTGGAGCCTTCCGCATAGTAGGGCCGGATGTTGATGTTCACGAATCCCCAGCCGTGCTCGCCGGCAATTTCGCTACACAGGCGGTTCACGTCGTCGTAATTGCCTTCTACTTCGACGACGTTCGGCTTGTAAATCAGATTGCCCAGGACTTTCGCCGCTTCCAGATCGGCCGGGATGAACACGTAGCACTTCATGCCGGACGCAGCCGCGTGGGCCGCCACGGAGTTGGCCAGGTTGCCGGTCGAGGCGCAGGCGACGGTTTCGAAGCCCAGCTCGCGCGCGCGCGTCAGCGCCACCGACACGACCCGATCCTTGAACGAGAGCGTCGGGTGGTTGACCGTGTCGTTCTTGATGTACAACTCGTCCAATCCAAGATAGGCGCCGAGGTTCTTCGCGCGCACCATCGGCGTGAAGCCGGCATGCGGCCCGATCACGGAATTGATCGACGACGTTTCGACAGGCAGGAGATCCATGTACCGCCACATGCTCGGCGGGCCGTCCTCGATTTTCTTGCGCGAGATGCCCTTCTTGATTTCGTCGTAGTTGTACTTGACCTCCAGCGGGCCGAAGCACAGCTCACAGACGTGGATCGCCTTGGTCGGGTATTCCTTCCCGCATTCCCGGCAGACCAGCGATTTCATCTTGGCCATGTCAATGCCTTCGCGCT
>JANOEZ010000433.1:0-3217 GCA_031413335.1 Nitrospirota bacterium | reverse complement strand
CTCGGGTGTCTTCGACCGCGCGGGCCGGGCCGTGCGGCGGCTGCGGGTCGATCAGGATCGGAGGACTCATAGCCACGACTGTAGGGCCTGAATCAAACGATTGTTTGAAACCATTCAGAGCACAGGGGTAACAGCCGGAGTGGGGGCATAACCTCCTCTGGGATTGCCGGGTTGCGCAGAAATGAGTGTGGCACAGTCACATGAACCACGGGCCGTCGAACGTTTCGATCGCATCTGGCGTGACTACGTCTCGCAGGAGACGCTGGACGAGCGCATCGCGCAGCATCGGGAAGGGCGCGCCAGGTTCTTGAAAACCCTGGCCGGCTACGCCAGCCGTGCCACGCCGCGTTGTGCGGTGGAGGTCGGTTGCGGGTCGGCGATTGATTTGTGCCTGCTGAAGCGGGAAATACCCGGAATGCTGGCGGTGGGCGTCGATCTTTCACGGGAAGGCCTGAAGGTGGCTCAGTCATTTGCGGGGCGGCTGCAGGCATCCCTGAGTCTCTGCCAAGGGGATGCCCATACCCTTCCGATTCGATCAGGCAGCGCCGGCCTGGTCTTCAGCCAGGGAGTCCTCGAACATTTTTCTGATCCCCGGCCCGTGCTTGCCGAGCAGGCGCGCATTCTGGCGCCGGGCGGAGTGCTGGTGGTGAGCGTCCCGCAGACGTTCACCGGCTATACGGTGTCCAAGCATCGTGCCATTCGGGCGGGAACGTGGCCATGGGGATGGGAGGGCCAATTTTCGAGCCGCTCTCTTCGCAAGCTCGGCGAGAGTCTCGGTTTGCGGGTCGAACGAATATTCGGATACCAATACTGGCTGTCCTGGGGAGAGCCGGCCTGGGTGCTGCGCGATCTGGTGGGGAAGGTGGAACGGCGGCTGCCTGCGGCTGCCTCACGCTGGGTGAAACCTGTGGCTGGCGCCTATGATTGTCTGTGGAATTGGATGGAAGAGTCCTATGGACACGTGTTTCTTCTGAACGTGGCGGCGGTGTTTCGCGTGCCGGGATCTGCGCGATGAACGTGCTTCATCTGATGGAGTATTACGCGGCGGTCGGAGGGCTCGAGCGGGGCGTCCACATGATCTGCGACGTCCTGGAAGAAGCGGGGCATGCGTGTTCTGTTGTCTTCAGCCATGCCGGCGATGGCGCGCCGCCATCGAGAAGGCCTGCCCACCATGTTCCGGAATTGGCAGGTCCGCACAGTGCACATGCGATCACGGCGCTTCAGCGGGTTTTGGAAAAGGAGCAGCCGGACGTCGTCCTCATTCATGAGTTGCTGGAACCGGACATCCTGGAATGGGTCGTGTCGCGCTACCCGTCGGTCCGATATGTCTGGGGCTTCAAGCTGCTGTGTCCCGGAGGCCGTCGCATGTGGACGGAGCCGGGGGAAGTGTGTTCCCGGCAGGTCGGCTATCTCTGCCAGGCGGTGGCGTATCGCGAACGGTGCATGCCCCGCGATCCCCGCGAGGGGATGGCATTGATCGCGCGCACGCTGCGGCTGGAGGCGCTGCACCGCGCGCGCAGCGAAATGGTGGTGCCCAGCGGCTTCATGAAGCGCTTGCTGGTCGGTGAACGGTTTGAGCCAGATCGCGTGCACTGCCTGCCGCTCTGCGCCGTGCTGCCGCCGGCGCAGAGTCTGACGCCGCCGCAGGACCCGTATCTGATTTTTTGCGCCGCGCGTCTGCGTCATGAAAAGGGCATGCACCTGCTTGTGGAGGCACTGGCCGCGCTGCCTCATGCCCGTCTTGTCGTCGCCGGGGACGGTCCGGAGCGGGCGTCCCTTGAGGCGCAGGCCGGCCGGAACGGACTGGCCGGGCGCGTGACGTTTACCGGATGGATCGGGCCGTCTGAGATCGCCCGCCATATGGCGCAGGCTGCCATCGTCGTCGTGCCGTCGATTTGGCCCGAGCCGTTCGGTATGGTGGGGATCGAAGCAATGGCATGCGGACGTCCGGTGGTGGCATTTGATGTCGGAGGCATCAGGGAATGGCTGTTTCCAGGAGAAACCGGATTACTGGCGCCGCCTGCCGATGTGGCGGGGTTGCGTCAATCGCTGGCGCAGTTGCTGGACAATCAGGAAACGGCTGCCCGGATGGGAAGATGGGGAAGAGCTGTCGCGGAACAGCGATTCACGACGGAGGCTTATCGGGATGCGCTGCTGCCGGTTCTGTCACGGGCCAGGGATGCCCACCGGGCGTCATGAACGGTGCCGGCGCGGGTGTCAGTGAAACTATCCGCAAAAGTGCAGCGATGGGAACGCGGGTGAACGTCATGCAGGCGGATCGTCATCTGATCAACCGGGAAGTCTTTGCCCATCTCCCGGACCCCAGGCAGCCCGGGGCGTGGGCCGGCATGCTTGTCCGCGGCTGGCGTCATCGTATGTTGATCGTGGCGATGGTCATGGTTCTCATTCCGGCTGTGATCGTCCGGACTGTGCCGGCCGTGACGGCGGGCTTTCTTTTGCTGAGCGTGATTTGGGCGTGGGACGCCTACGTCCGCCGCTGCCGCGAATGGGCGCGGTACGGAGCCGAGCTTGATCTGCTGAAAAAGCTGCTGGCGTCGGAATCGGTCGAGACGTTTTATGCCGCATCGCGCGATGAGCAGATCTTTGCGGAGAATCTCAGAGAGTTGCAGTCGTTCGGCGACCGTCCCGCCAGTCGCGCCGATCCGGTCCATTTCCTGCGCCATCTCTGGTTGAGGTGGATGCTGGCGAGGTTTGTCACTCGCAAGGAGGCATCCATCCTCGATCTCGGCTGCCAGCATGGCCTGATGACGACGCTGTTTGACCGGGCCGGATGGTCGCTGGTCGGCGTGGATCTCAACCCCGAGTCGTTGCGCATCGTCCATGCCGCCCATCGGCGGTGGCCGCTTGCCCGCGTGGATGCCGGCCGGCTGCCGTTTCCGGACGGACAGTTCGACCTGATCAATTTTTCAGAGGTGATCGAACATCTCTCTGATCCCCGGTCGGCGCTTTGGGAAATCCACCGCTGCCTACGTCCCGGTGGGGTTTTTTTTCTGACCACCAACAATCGTCACGGGTTGCTGTGGAGCGACTGGATGAACCCGCTGAGCGTCATGGAGAAACTGATCGGGCTTGCGCAGCCGGCCGCGCTCCCGCCGCCGGCGCTGGTGTGGAATCATGAGACACTCGGGCTGAGTTTTTACCACACCAATTTTTCGGCGGACGAGATCAAGACCCTGCTCGGGGAGGCCGGCCTGGA
>JANOEZ010000432.1:0-5361 GCA_031413335.1 Nitrospirota bacterium | reverse complement strand
AGATCGGGGTGACGCGGGTGCTGGTGCCAAGTGGCGCGGGGGTGGGCAGCGCGATCGGCTTCCTGCGCGCGCCGGTGGCGTATGAGGTGGTGAAGTCACTGTACCAGCGCTTCGCGACATTCGATGTGGCGGCGGTGAACGGGTTGCTGGCGTCAATGTCGGCGGAAGCGTCCGGCGTGGTTGCGCATGGTGCGCCGGGGGCGCCGGTGCGGGAGAATCGCATCGCGTATATGCGCTATGTCGGGCAGGGGCATGAAATCGCGGTGGTGCTGCCGGCGCGCGCGCTGACAGCGGCCGATGTGGCTGCGGTGCGGGCCGCCTATGATGCGGAATACACGCGCTTCTATGACCGGCCGGTGCCGGGGAGCGACGTCGAAATCCTGTCCTTCGCGGTGACGGTGGCGACCGAAGTGCCCGATGTGGCGGCCGCGATGGACGTGGCCGATGCCGCGGCACCCGCGCCGATCCGGTTGCAGCAGGTGCGCGATACACGCACCGGAGCGGTCGCGGCCTGGTCCGTCTATGACCGTGGCGCGATGGCGCCGGGCGCGACCGTCGTGGGGCCTGCGATCATCAGCGAGGACGAGACGAGCACGTTGGTTGGGCCTGGCTGGTCGTGCCGGGTGGATGGGCTTGGGTATTTGGAACTGACGCAGGAGGCTCGCTGATGGACGCGCTCGAAAAGATCCAGCGCCAGATTCACGCGTGGGAGCCGACGACCAGCAGGTGATGGGAGGCTGCCTCCCGCGCGATCAGCTCGGCTGGATTCCCTTCAGATAAGAGGCCGGTCACCTTGCTGTAGAGCGGCCCTTTCAGGCCCCCGACCACGTTGTCGAGCAACTCCCGGGCGGATTTCAGCACAGTCTCATTCCAGGCTTCGACGATCGGGAAGACTCGTGGTTCCAGTGTCGTCGGCTTGGGCACCACGGTCATCACCGTCAGCTCGACGGGAGTGTTGAACGGGTGCGTGTGCAGCCAGATCTGAAGCCACGCGGCGTCGTCCGGTCCTTCCACGGCCAGCAGGGCTTTCTGGAACGCCGGTGTCGCCCGTTTGACGATCAGCGTCGGGCAGGTCGCATGCATGACGACCCGATGGGAAACGCTCCCCAGCACCAGTTCGGCCATGCGGTTCCTATTACGCGTGCCGAGAACCAGCAGGTCCGCAGATGCCGCCTGCGCGGCGGCCAGGATGATTTTTGCCGGGCTGCCGCTTTCGCAGACGCGTTTCACGGTCATGGCCGGCGGAACGAGCGCGGCGGTCTGGGTGAGCAACTGTTTCCCGCTGTCCACCATCGCCTTGCGGAACTCATCGTAGCCCTGGACGTTCATGGCTTGCGCGACGGAGGGATATTCCAGGAAGCCGAGGTCCACGGCGTGCACAAGCGTCAGCTCTTTCGGTTTGTAGAGCTTGCAGACTTCCTGCACGGCGTTGAACGCCTGATCCGACCAATCCACCGCGACGACAATCTTCATGGTTCTCCGTTATCCGTTATTCGTGATCCGTAATCCGTGACCCGTTTCTGATCATGCCTCACGGATTACGCTTCACGCGTCACTGGTTCAAAAAAGCGGATGCGGCGCAGTGCCGAACGGCAGCACCGTCTGGACATCGCCCAGATTGCCGCGAATCTTCCAAGCCCCGTCCTCCCTGACCATGTAGTGGACTTCCCCGTACCAACTGTCGATCGGCACGCGCAGGTTGCCGGTCTTGGAGACCGCCCGTACGCCTCCCGAGCAGGTGATCTCGACGCTCTTGCCTGGGCCCACGGCAACGATCCGGCTGAACAGATGCGTGCTCTCGATTTCCTTGTAGTTGTCGAACAGGTTCGTCCAGATTTTTCTGATGTCGGGTTGTTTGAGGCCATGATAGTTGTATTGTGTGGAATAGAGCGCCATCACGCCCTCAATATCCCGGTTCTTGACGGCCTGTTCAGCCCGCGCGAACACCGCCAGGAGTTCTTTTACCGCCTTGTCGTCCGCCTCCGCCTGGGTGCCGGGAAGCAGGAGGGTTTCCGCAAATACCACGGGCATGACATTCGGCGCGCAGAGGAGCGTCGCCGAAAAGAGGCTGATCGTGATGGCCGGCCGTAGTCGCATCATTGAGAATCTCCTTTGCCTATGCCGCCGGGACTTCCAGCAGGTATAGCTCGCCGCTCATCTTCGGGTGCAGGTCGCACCAGAAGGAGTATTTCCCTGACCGGTCCGGCACGAAGCGGATCACCAGGGTCTTGCCCGGGTCCACATAGAATCCCTCGACGCCCTTGCCGTAGGCGGCGATGCCTTCGCCCTCGCCCTGAACCATCAGATGCATCAGCATCTGGGAGGCGAAGCCGTGCCGAACGATGTCCTGATTACGCAGGATGATGATCGTCGGCTGGTGCAGACGGATCGGCGCGGGTTGGGTCAACTGGAACTCGTAATTCCGGATCATGATTTCGATCCGCTGCTCCTCCATCGCCATCTTCGGATCGGCGGTGCTGCCCGCTGTGGACGTCGAGGTCCAGGGAATCAACAGGCTTCCCGTCAGCACGGCTGATGCGATCCATGATGAAAGGTGTCTCATGCGTCTCCTCCTCATCTCGTCCAATGCACGCGAACAAATTGCTCGCCCTCGTCGTAGTGAAGGGCAAACTCGCCGTGGTAGGCGTGGTGGAGCGCCTCGCCGATGCACCGCGGCAAGTGCGTATCCGTCGTGGTGATGACGGTACCTTCCGGCCGCTCCTCGATCGCCATGATCCGCGCCAGTGGGTGTTCCTTCTTTTCCCTGGTCTCCTCGTTGCGGGCCAGGTTGAGGATTTCCTCACGGTTGGCGGCGAAGTAGGGGCCTTTCAGGGTCAACATGCCCTTCGGATACTTGTCGTTGATCCGGTGGCACGCGGGACAGGCGGCCTCATGCGCCTGCGCCGGCCGAGGCTCCCAGGTCCAACGCCCTTTGTGAAACACCACACCGCATTGCGGGCAGACAGCAGGTTCTTTGATCTTGCCCGTCAACTTATACGTGTCGTGCTGATATGCCTGAACGGTGCGATGCCGTTGAGGTGTCCGGCTCGTGGAATCATGCACACGTTTGGCCATGGTTTAGTGCCTCCTAATTACCGGGACGCCCATCATGCGGAGGGCTTCCGGGTTGCAATAAATGGAGCCGGTTTCCGAGACCGCACCGATGGCATATTCCGGGTTGTCCGGGGCGCCCAGCTTGCGCGTAATGAACACGTCCAGCGGCAGGTTGAGGGCGAGGCTGATGTCATATCCCACCGGCACGCCGCCCCGCGGCAGGGCCAGGATCAGCCCGGCCGGATCGTTCCGATAGGCGTCCAGCTTCGCGGCCAGTTTGCGGCCTGCCTCCGTCCGATCACGGAATATGCCGCTTTTCAGCCCCGCCGCACTCACCGGCCTCCCCCTGTCACGGTCACTCCGATCAGGAGGATGGCCAGGAGGATCAGCCCGACGATCAACAGCCAATGTTTTCTTCCCCCGAGAGAAGCGTGCGCCTCGAAATGCGTCGGGAATGGCAACTCGAGATACTGTGGATGATGGCGTCGCATGACGATAGCCCCCTCGTGCGGAGATGTACCGGTCTCTACACAGAATGGAGCAGGAATAGTGCCAGTCGAACGCAGAGGAGTTTCTGAAAGACCGTCTAAATTTCGCGGAGTTGTATGGGGCAAGAATTGAATAGGGTGTCCGGCTCGCCAGATTGGGGTGTTTCAGGTCAGTGTCTCCAAAATCCTCTGTCGCCAATTTCCCCAATTGTGCCCTTGTTGATTCCTTCGTCACAATCTGCGTGGCGCCCGTAACCGTTCCTTCGTTAGAGTGCCGGATTGAACGGCGCCAGTTCCCGGAGATAGCGAACCAGCTCGAGCAGTTCCTCGTCGGTGATCTTGCCTCGCCACGCATGCATCGGGCTGAAGGCAATCCCGTAGGAAATGCTGGTCAGCAGCTCGAAGTCGGTCTTGGCTTTCGAGCGCGCCGTGTGGAAGTTGGCCGGCGGCACAGTCAGTCGGGCGGCTTCCGGCCCGTCGCCCTTGCCCGTCAGCCCGTGGCAGCGGGCACAGAGATCGTCATAGAGCACCTGCCCATGGGCCGTCCGGCCCTGGGCCGCGACCCAGGAACCGCAAAAGGCGATCATGGCGAGAACGGTGAGAATCGTGCCGAGTTTTTTCATGGCGTTCCCCATAGAGATTCGTTACGGTTTATGTTGTTTCTTGTACAGCAACGTCAATCCGATGATGCCTGCATCACTGCCAGGAGTCCCATCCAAGCCAGTCCATCCATGACAGTTCTCCTTACGATGGCCGCTGCGCCACGATGAATTTCCGAAGTTCCTCAGCCAGCAGCAGGCCAAGGGCGCCGAGGATCAAGGGTCCCCAGACCCACGGCGGGAAGGGGCTGGTTCCCAACAGTGTATTCGCCGCCGGCACATAGACAAAGATGAGCAACAGCATAATCTGGATGCCGACGCCCCACAGCAGCAGGGGGTTGCTGGCAAATCCGAGGCGGACGGAGGACACCCGGTCGGACCGGCACGCGAAGGCGTTGGCGACCTGGGCCATGACGATGGCGGCAAACGTGACCGTGGTCGCCTGGCGGTACAGCGGATCGGACCATGGGAGGGAGGCATCCCAGGTCCAGCCTTCGCTGTGCAGAAACCAGAAGAACGCTCCCAGCGCGAGCGCGCCTTCGATCACACCTAGGAATCCGAACACGCGAAGGAATAACCGCATGTCCATCAGTCGTTCATGCCGCGCACGAGGTGGGAGATCCATCACGCCGGGATGCGGCCGTTCGGAGCCAAGCGCGATGGCGGGAACCATGTTGGTACCGAGGTCGATCGCCAACACCTGCGGAACGGTCAAGGCCAGCGGGATGCGAAAAAGCCCGTAGCCCAAATAGGGCATGACCTCGGCGACGTTGCTGGAGAAGACATAGGTGACGAACTTGCGGATGTTGGCGAAGACGGCGCGGCCTTCCTCGATCGCGTTTACGATCGTCGCGAAGTTGTCGTCCAGCAGGATCATGTCCGCCATTTCCTTGGCAACATCCGTGCCTGCCACGCCCATGGCGATCCCGATGTCCGCTTTCTTGAGCGCGGGCGCGTCGTTGACACCGTCGCCTGTCACTGCCACGACGTTGCCCATGTCTTTCAAGACGGAGACAATGCGCATTTTATGCTGCGGCGCCATGCGCGCAAAGACCGGATCCGGCTCTCCGGGCCGGCCCGGCGTCAGGAGCTGTCGCAAGGACTCGTCGCTCATGCCGTCCAACTGCGCGCCCTCGATGATGGGCGTGAAGGCAGCCGCCGGTGAATCGGCGTCTGCCGGCATCGATCCGCTCAGGCCGATCATGCGTGCGACGGCCAGC
>JANOEZ010000431.1:0-1943 GCA_031413335.1 Nitrospirota bacterium | reverse complement strand
CCTTGGGCCTGCGCCTAAGATTCGCGCATGACCCTCCAGGAACTGAGCGCCTCCCTGCATAACTGCCAGCGCTGTAAACTCGCCAAACTGGGTCGCACGCAAGTGGTGTTCGGCACAGGGAATCCCAATGCCAGCATCATGTTCGTGGGCGAGGCACCGGGGTTTAACGAAGATCAGAAAGGCGAGCCGTTCGTGGGCGCGGCAGGGAAACTGCTGGATAAACTCTTGGAATCCGCTGGGTTATCTCGCGCGCAGGTCTATATTGCGAACGTGATCAAGTGCCGCCCGCCGAATAACCGCGACCCCGAACAAGATGAAGTGGAGACCTGCAAGCCGTTTCTCCTGCAGCAGATTGAATTGATCAATCCCAAGCTGGTCTGCACGCTGGGCAATTGGGCGACGCAGACGATCCTGGGAAAGAAGGTGCCGATCACGAAGGTGAAGGGGGCGGCGATCAAGCTGGAACGTTTTACGGTGTTTCCCCTGCTCCATCCAGCCGCGGCGCTGCACCAAGGCAATTTATTGGAGACACTGAAGGACGATTTCAAGAAACTGAAAGCGTATCTGGACCGCATGGATGCGCCTGTGGCGCAGGCTGCGCCGGCGTCCGTTGCCCCTGCGTCGCCTGCCTCGGCGCAGCCTCAATTGGACCTGTTCGGCACCTGATCGAATATTCCAGTCAGGTTGTGTATTACGGATTCCTTTTTTCTACAGTGCACTCCGCGCTTGTACATTGATCGCATTTTCGCTATAACGAACATCCTCGGTGAGTGCACAACCGACGGATTCAAAGGAGATTCCATGCGTACGTTCTCTCCGACATACATCGTGGCAGGTCTGCTCCTCTGTCTCGGATGGCTATCGCCCCTGCCGGCTGCCGCTGCCGGCGAATCGGAAGTGGCCGATCTGCTGGTCAAAATGATTCAAGCCGGACGGACCGTCATGGCGAAGCATCAGGTGGAGATCAATAATCCGGACCTCGTCGACAAAGGCTTCACCCCACAGATCTTCGAAAAAGAGATCACACAAAAATATCTCGAGCTCGCCAAGTACGATCTTTCACAATCCCCGAAATCGCCACAGGACAAGCTGGTGCACGCGCTGCTGACGGCCAGCAAGGAGGTTGTGGCCGATCATCAACCGGCTATCAACCGTACCGGGATTGCCTACAAAAACTTCATCCCCGCCGTGTGGGCGCGCAAGACCGGCGAGAAGTTCGAGAAATCCACCGGCATCCGCTTGAAACTCACCAGCGCCAATTACCGCTACCACGGCAACAAACCGGATGACTTCGAATCCGAGGTCCTGAAGCTCTTCGAGGACAAGGAGTATCCGAAAGGCAAGGGCTACAGCCGCACGATGATGCAGGACGGCAAGCCGGTTCTGCGCATGGTTGTGCCTGAATATGCCGGCAAGGCCTGCCTGTCCTGCCACGGTGAACCCAAGGGGAAACGGGATATTTCCGGGAACGGCATGGAAGGCTGGAAGGAAGGCGACCTGGCCGGCGCGATCAGCCTGACCATGTCGGCCAAGTAACCGGCCGGCGCACGACCGAACTCGCGAACTCCGAGTCACTCACGCTGATTTGATCTCCCCGTCCACTGCCGGACGCTGACGCACCGCACCCGCCGCCAATGCAGCCGGCTTGGTCTTTCCCTCGGAGGGATGCAGACCGTATTTTCTCAGCAGCTTGTAAAAATCCGCGCGGTATCGCCCGGCCATCTGTGACGCGCGCGAGATGTTCCCGCCCGACAGCTCCAACAATTCCTTCAGGTAGTTGCGTTCAAACTCCTCTTTAGCCTCCGTCAAGGGCTTGATCGGGCCATCGGTCGCGCCGCTGCCACCGGGCAGCAGATCGGCGGTGATCATGTCCCGAGGCGACAGGATCACGGCCTTCTCGACCGCATGCTCCAACTCGCGCACGTTCCCTGGCCAGTGATAGG
>JANOEZ010000430.1:0-3591 GCA_031413335.1 Nitrospirota bacterium | reverse complement strand
ATCAGGCCGAAAAACAGGCTATGTCAGAGATGACGGGAGCGATGGGATTGGACATGGAGAGTGCCGCGTTGGCGGAAACGGCGGCCGGGCACAATGTTCCGTTCGCGATCATCCGATTCGCCGAATCCGCGAAAATCAGGCGCGATGATCCGGTGGGTTTTCGACAGGGCCTCCACTTGCGGCGCCCACATGGCCCGATTTTGAGGAAAGGCGTGCAGTAGCAGCACCGGCATGCCGCGGCCCTGATCTGTATAGGCAAGGTTGAGGCCGTTGATCTTTGCGAGCATCACGTAGCCTATAGCCTGTGCGTCGCGCACGCGTCAACGTTCATTTGCGGCGTCCATCGGTAAACGGATACAATTCCAGGTAGGAGCGACACGATGAGCGTGCCCCGCCGTCGGGAAGGCCAGTCCGATCTCTTCCAGAAGAAACGCGCGCCGGGTGCGCAGGCCGATGCCTCTGCGCCGCTCGCCGAGCGAATGCGCCCGCGCGACTTCCCTGACTTCGTCGGCCAGGATGACATCATCGCGCCGGGCAGACCGCTCCGACGCGCGATTGAGACCGATACCCTTGCCTCCGTCATCTTCTGGGGGCCTCCCGGCTCCGGCAAGACGACGCTGGCTCACCTGATCGCCCACAAAACCAAGGCTGAGTTTGTGGCCTTTTCGGCCGTCACCAGCGGCGTGCCGGAATTGCGGCAGCACGTTGCCGAAGCGGAACAGCGGTCGGCGGTGAGCGGGCAGCGGACGATTCTCTTCGTCGATGAAATTCACCGGTTCAACAAGGCCCAGCAGGACGCCTTCCTTCCGCACGTCGAACGGGGGACCGTGATTCTGGTCGGCGCGACCACGGAAAATCCCTCGTTCGAAGTGATTGCCCCCTTACTCTCACGTTCCCTCGTAGTCGTGCTGAAGCCGCTACCCGACGAGGCGATGGGGGTGATTTTGGATCGGGCGGTCGCTGATCGGGATCGTGGGGTGGGTGCTCTCAACGTCGCGCTGTCGCCGGAGGCGCGCCGCCGGCTGATCGGGTTCGGCAATGGCGATGCCCGTGCAGCCCTGACGGCGCTGGAGTTTGTCGTCACGCAGACGCCGGCCGGTCCGGACGGCCGCGTCCTCGTCGACGAACAGGCGATGGATGCGGCGCTGTTCAAGAAGGCGCTCCGATACGACAAGGCGGGGGAGGAGCATTACAATCTCATCTCCGCCTACATCAAAAGCCTGCGCGATTCCGATCCGGACGGCGCGCTCTATTGGCTGGCGCGGATGCTGGAAGGCGGGGAAGATCCGAAATTCATCGCGCGCCGGATGGTGATCTTCGCGTCCGAGGACATCAGCAATGCGGATCCCTTCGCGCTGGTCCTGGCGGTCGCTGCGTTTCAGGCGGTGGAATCGGTCGGGCTGCCGGAAGCGCAGATCAACCTGGCCCACGTGACGACGTATCTGGCCACGCGCCCGAAGGACAATGCGTCGTATGTGGGGCTGCTCGAAGCGCTGAAAGATGCGCGCGAGCACGGCAATCTCGCCGTGCCGATGCACCTTCGCAATGCCGTGACGTCGTTGATGCGGGATCTGGGCTACGGGAAGGGCTACCGCTATGTGCATGATGATCCTGCTGCCAAAAAAGAACAGCAGCATCTGCCTGATCCCGTCAAAAGCAAGCGGTACTATCGCCCTAAGCCGTTGTAGGTAAAGACAGTTTCATGATAGATCGAGCAGTAAGTGCAGGGCGGTCCGTTTCCGACTTCACTGTGGACAAATACAAATCATTGGCTATACTGGGGGCTCCATTATCGAGGGGACGCGGATGGAAGTGAATTGGAATAATCAGGAGCGTCGGGGGGCAGTGCGGATCACGCTGATCGGCGCTGCGCGGGTCGGTTCCATGACGACTTCGCGCGCGGTTTCAGCCGTGCTCGACAATGCCAACCGGGCCGGAGCCGGCTTTCACGCCAGGGAAGCGTTCGTGGCCAACGAACCGGTGATGGTCTGCTTCGCGTTCTTGGATCAGCATGGCACTGACCATCAGGAAAAACTTCCCGGGCGCGTCGCCTGGGTCAGGCCGTGGGAGAAGGGGCACTTGATCGGAGTGGTGTGGGACCGCCTGGTGGCGCAGGAGTCGAGCCCCTGGCTTGCGTCGTTTTTAGATTACAGCCTGCAGCAGACTGCTTAACCTGCCAGTTTCTTTTTGACCTCTTCCAGTGCCTGCGACAAATCGGTCCATTGGGCGTTGAGCCGGTCCAGATCCTTCTTCCACTGTTCCTGCTCATGGTGCAGTTCGTTCCAGCGTGAAAATTTCTGGTACAGCGCCGGATCGGCCAGCTCCTGGTCGCGGGCCTTGATGCGCGTCTCCAGTTCGGCGATCTCCGTCTCGGCCCGCGTGACCTGTTTTTCCATACGGTCGCGTGATTTCGTGAGCTCGCGCCGGTCCTGCTGAGTGCCGCTCTGCGCGCCGGCCTCGGCGGGCGGCGGAACGTTCCTGCCGGACTTCTGCGCTTTCTGCTGGGCGGCCGTCGGCCGTAAATCCTCGCTGCTTTCCTTGATGGATTCCAGCTCCTGCGCCCGCTTCCAGAGGTAGTACTCGTAATCGCCGTGGAACTCGCGGGCCTTGCCGTCGTCGATTTCCACGACGCGCGTGGAGACGCGCATGAGGAACGTCGGGTCGTGCGAGATGAACACGATCGTGCCGGGGAAATCGGTCAGGGCGTCGGTCAGCACATCCACCGAGGCCGGATCGAGGTGATTGGTCGGCTCGTCGAGCAGGAGCGTATTGGCCGGTTCGACCAGCATGCGGGCCAGGGCCACGCGGTTCCGCTCGCCGCCGCTCAGAGCCTTGATGGGTTTTTTCTGGTCGGGGCCTGAAAACAGAAACGCGCCGGCAAGTCCGCGCAGGAAATTCCGTTCTGCCCGGGTCGACACCTCCTCGAGCGATTCCAGGACCGTGTGTTCGGGGTTCAGGGTCTCGGCCTGGTGCTGCGCAAAGTAGTGCACCGTCACGCCGTGTCCCACCGTCCGCGTGCCCTTCTCGAACTGCAGCACACCGGACAGCATCTTGAGCAGCGTGCTCTTGCCGGCGCCGTTCTCGCCGACCAACGAGATGCGTTGCCCGCGCTCGATGGAAAAATTGAGATCGGCGTACACGACCGTCTCGCCGTAGCTCTTGGCCACGTGGCTGAGCTCAAGCACCTGCCGGCCGCTGGCGGCGGGCAGGGGGAATTTGAACCGTACGCGCCGCTGGTCGCGCTTGATCTCGATCAGCTTCACCTTCTCGACCTGCTTGATGCGGGACTGAACCTGGCTGGCCTTGTTCGCCTGGTAGCGGAACCGGTCGATGAACTTCTGGACCCGGGCAACTTCCTTCTGCTGCCGGTTGGCGGCGAGCTGTTCATGCGTGTCGCGCTCGGACCGCTGCCGCTCGAAGTTCGTGTAGTTGCCGCGGTACTCCTGGATTTGGTGGTGGCGCAACTCCCAGATATGCGTGGCGATCCGGTCGAGAAATTTCGTGTCGTGGCTGATGACCAGGGTCGTCATATCGGAATTGATCAGGAAGTCTTCGAACCATTTCTGCGTCGGCTTGTCGAGGTGGTTGGTC
>JANOEZ010000429.1:0-3219 GCA_031413335.1 Nitrospirota bacterium | reverse complement strand
GCCCGTCCCGCGCGTCTCGCAGACTGAGGTTGACTCTCGACGCTCGATTCGCTAGATTAGGCGCGCTTTTTGTCACGCGGGACCTGGTACGTATGGATTTGAAAAAAGTCGAGCGCGTCTATTCGAGTTACGCGTCGGTCTACGACCGCATCTTCGGCAAAGTCTTTCACGAGGGCCGCGAGTCGGCCGTCCGCAACCTGAACGTCCCGCCCGGCGAACGGATTCTGGAAGTCGGTGTCGGCACCGGCCTCTCCCTGCCGCTCTATCCCTCCCATTGCCGCGTGACGGGTATCGATCTCTCCTCCGGCATGCTGGACAAGGCACGGGAGCGGACCGCCGCGCACCGGCTCTCGCATGTCGAGCTGCATCAAATGGATGCGGGCAACATGAAATTCTCCGACGACAGCTTCGACACCGTCGTGGCCGCTTATGTCGTCACCGCCGTGCCCGATTACCGCAAAGTGATGGCCGAGATGATCCGGGTCTGCCGGCACGGCGGGCGGATCATCCTGCTCAACCACTTCAGCAACGGCAACAAGCTGATCGCCGCGGTCGAAAAAGCGATCTCCCCGCTCTGCAAGCACATCGGGTTTCGGACCGATCTGTCGCTGCACCATGTGCTGGAAGGCACGTCGTTGCAGGTGGCCAACAAGGAAATGGTCAACCCGTTGCGGTTCTGGCATCTGGTCGAGTGCATCAATCAGAAAAACGGGCAGCACGCTGGCCCGAAGAACGGCTCCCGCCCCTCCTCGCACTAACAAACCGTCCCAAAGTCCATCAAGTTAGAAAGTCATCAAGTCCGAGTATTTTCGACTTGAAGACTTTGCGACTTTATGACTTGACGACGCTTCGGGTTCTGTTACGGATTGAGCTCGTCGAAGGTGGCCGTACGCCCGGGATGCGGTTCGCCCAGCCATTCGTCTTGTTCCATGACGTGGTTGCCCGAGAGGCAGGTGCCGGAGAAATTGCGGGCGATGATATCGGCGAGGACGACCAGCAGGCGGCCCGTGCCGTTTTCATGAGGGTCGATGGCGCGGAGCGTGATGCCGAAATCGCAGTCGTCCAGGCGGCCGTAGGTCTGGACGTGCAGGCCGGTGCGGGCATCGGACTCGCGCGCGTCGGCCGGAACGAGGTAGCCTTCCCAGCGCGAGGTCGGGTGCGGACGCGCCGTCCGCTTCACCGCCCGCCAAGAGCAGGGCAGGCCGGCGCGATCCAGATGCGCGAGCAGCCACTCGATGGTCGGCAGCTCGCCGGTTCGCGCCTGAAACGTCCACTCGGACATGCCGGCGCGGATCGGCCGGGCGTGTCCGGGTCGGGACACTTCGTCCAATTCGGCCTCATCGCAGACCGCGTAAAACTCCCCGCGCGGGTCGAACCAGAAGCGCAGCCGCCCGCCGACGGCTTCGGCGTGAATCGTGTGGATTTCCGAACAGTCGGCGCCTTCCTGCTCGAAAATTGAAAAATCAGTGACGCCGCGCATCGTGAGCCGTGCCACGCGCGTGACGGCGTAGAGCCCTTCCGGGCCTCGCGCGGCGACTTCGTAGCGGATGACCGCGGTCAGGGTCGTGCCGGCGACGACTTCCCGCCCCGAGGATTCGTCGAACATGCGCTGCTTGCGGACGTGCAGCTCGTTGATCTGCCCGCCGTGGAACGCATGGGAATGGTCCAGGAGCCAGGCCAGGTCGTCGGAGGTTTTAATGCGGCGAACCATGGGGTCATTGTAGGGAAGCTCCCCGGCCGGTGCCAGCCCTCTCATGCTTCCCACGCTTTTTGAAAATGAGCGAAAACTTGACAGGCGGAAGGAGCAGTGTTCTCGCGGACGAAGTGGGAGCTGACCGGATTACTGTCCGTGTTGCGTTGACGAGAGCGGCCCGCGCGGGGCTACCGGATTTCGTGGGAGACTTCCACCCACAGCAGGCAGTCGTAGGGGACCCGTTTATTGGGATACGCAGCCCCGCGTTTCCACCGCGTTACCATGTCGCGGGAGGGGACGAGGACTTTCTCGACGTCGAGATGGGCGAGTTTGAACCCGCCCAGCAATTCACGCAGGACGTCGCTCTTCAAGAGCAGGCGGCCGACGAACACGTTCTCATTGCCCCGCACGGGCTTGCCATCGGCGAGTTTCCATTCCTTGGCCTGGCGGGCGCTCGAAGACAGTTCCTTCGACAGACCCGGCAACTCGATCACGCGGCCGAGGAAGATACGGACGGTCTCCTTGCCTTGCTTCTGAAATGGCGCGGCGTCCTGCATGACCCGACCGAAGGCATCGGCAAAAGCCTCGGCTGAGGGCATGCACGAAGCCCTTGTTTTATTCTGAATCTGAAAGACACGAAGGCGATAGGTCGAACGGTCTTCTTCTTCCAACACCATCGTGCAGGACTCAGCATGTGTCTTCCACGAGCCTGTCACGACGGCGGCCTCTGCCTGGGGCGCAAGAAGGGAGCCGATCAGCCACGCTGCTGAGAGAAGAACGGGATAGACGGTTGCCGGCCGGTTGCGCATCACGCGGTAGTGTACCATCTCTTCTTAGAGCTTGCGGAGGCGCTCGACTCCATAGAATTCCTTGAGGATCCGCTTCTGAATCTGCTCTTCATCGAGGCCGGTCCATTCCGGAAGCGTCTCGTTCAGTCGAATGAGATGAACTGTTTCGACGAAGGGCAGCACCAGATGCCTGCCCGGTGTGCACACCCGATGAAACCGTCCCAACCGTTCGACGAGCAGCCGTTGATCGTCGTGCACGATCTTGATGCGCTTGCCGATCAGGATCGCCGCAATGGCTGTGAAGAGGAGAAGCCAGACAGCAGCGCTCATTTTCCCTGCATCAGGAAGTAGACTGCAACGGCGGCGAGTGCCAGGAAGATGACCAGCCACCGCACGAATCCCTGTCGCGCCTCCGCCTGCGCAGCCTCCAGGCGTCGCTGCAAATCTGGCCGGCTCTTGAGATAGGCGTCCACCAGGTCTTTCGATTCCTTCAGGCCGAGACCACGCTCCAGGCGGACGATCTTGATCGCCTCAATTGTGTTCCCCTGCTCCAGCGCGGCAACGGCCGTTTGGGAAAGAGCGGGTGATTGTGGCGGTCCATTTGTCATGGGCGTACCAACGGTAGCGTGGTTCCGCCGCGCCGTCAACCGGTCTGATTGATTGCGGGCTTGGCCATGGGGTAGGCTAGCTCCCTGACGGACAGCCTGAAAGTCCATCAAGTCATAAAGTCATCAAGTC
>JANOEZ010000428.1:0-5008 GCA_031413335.1 Nitrospirota bacterium | reverse complement strand
ACGAGTTTAGACATGAGCCAGACCTCTAACTCGTTCTTCGTCACTCGTGTTCTCGGATAACGAATGACGGATAACGGATGACGCTTTTATACGCACTCGCCGGAACGGTTGCAATCATGCCGCGTCACAACTCGCGGCGCTCCGACGACGGTTTCGTCCGGGCCGGAGGAAATTTCCCTCCGTCCAGAGAGCCCTCCTGAATCGACTGGAACAGGGCCGCGAACAAGAGCGCGTAGAGCACGATGCCGACCCCGATGACATAGGGCTGCACGCCGCCGGCCTCCTGGATCGCCTGCTCCTGCTCAGCGCGGTTCAGCCAGGGCTTCTTTTTGATCTCGCCGACTTCCTCACGCACATGCCAGTAGTAGACATAGTTGGCACTCACGCCTGCCATGATGCTCCACACAAGGCCGGCCATAAGATCATTGGTCAGGAACGTCGACACCGCCGGCCCCACCGCATAGACGGCGGCGTAGAGGTACATCTTCCGGTACAGGAACCAGAGAAAAGGAATGAACAGGAACGCCGGCCAGTGCCACGTCAGGTTGAAACGCGGCGCGCCGGTGAAGGCGAATTTTTTAAACTGTTCCAGATAGCGGTCGGCGTTCGGGCCGATGAAGGCGCGCCAGATTTCGTCGTCGGTCAGCAGCGGAGCGGACTCGGCGGCTGGCATAGTCGCCCCGCATTGCCCGCAATACTTGGCGTCGTCTGGATTCGGCTGTTCGCATTTCGGGCAGGGTTTCATGCGTGGGTCTTATAACATTCCCCCAGTGCCGTCACAAGGCCCCAAAAGCGAATTTCCTCAATGCTGACAGATAGATAGGCCGCTCCGTTCTGTTGCGTTCATGCGAATGATGTGTTACGTTTTCAGAATTCATTCGAGCTTGTGAGCGCCATGCCGACAGAAGAATTAAAACAGGACGCCGACCGGTATTTGATGAATACCTATGCCCGCTCGCCGATCTCCATCGTGCGGGGACGGGGCAGCAAGGTCTACGATCTGGAAGGCCGGGAATATCTGGACTTCGTGGCGGGCATTGCCGTGAGCGTCCTTGGGCACGGCCATCCGGATCTCGTCGCGGCGATCCAGAAACAGGCCCAGCATCTGCTGCACGCGTCCAATCTGTATTACACCGAACCGCAGACGAAACTGGCCAAGATGCTGGTCGAACATTCGTTCGCCAAGCGGGTCTTCTTCTGCAACAGCGGCGCGGAGGCCAACGAGGCGGCGATCAAGCTGGCCCGGCGCTATGCGCAGCAGAAATACGGGGCTGAGCGGTACGAGATCATCACCATGCTCCAGTCGTTCCACGGCCGGACCATGGCGACGTTGACCGCCACCGGCCAGGAGAAGGTGCAGAAGGGCTTCGAGCCGCTCCTGCCCGGCTTCACCTACGTGCCGTTCAACAATCTGTCCGCCGTCGAGCAGGCCGTCAGTGGCAAGACCGCCGCCATCCTGCTGGAACCGGTGCAGGGCGAAGGCGGCGTGCGCATCGCAGAGAAATCCTATCTCAAGGGACTCCGGGAGCTCTGCAGCCAGCGGGACATTTTATTGATGTTCGATGAAGTGCAGACCGGCGTGGGGCGGACCGGCACCCTCTTCGCGTACGAACAGCTCGGCGTCGCGCCGGATGTCATGACGCTCGGCAAGGGGCTCGGAGGCGGACTGCCCATCGGCGCCTGTCTGGCCACCGAGGAAGCCGCGGCGGCGTTCGAGCCGGGCACCCATGCGTCCACGTTTGGTGGAAACCCCGTCTGCTGCGCCGCAGGACTGGCCGTCCTGCGCGCGCTGCTGGAGGGGCGGGTGCTGGAGCATGGCCGGCGTATGGGCGACTATCTGGCCCACGGCCTGCAGGACATGAAGGACCGCCTGCCGATCGTGAAAGAAGCGCGCGGAATGGGCCTGCTGCAAGGCCTGGAGTTGACGGTGGACGGGAAATCCGTCGTGACCGACTGCCTGACTCGCGGCCTGCTGATCAACTGCACGGCGGATCGGGTGCTGCGTTTCGTGCCGCCGCTGGTCATCACGCAGGCCGAGATCGACCGTCTGCTGGATCTGCTGAATCAAGTCCTCGGCAAACGAGTATAGGGGGCGGCATGTCTCCTCGACCTCGACAGGAGTCTCGTCGCTCCCATCCGCAGGGTTTCGGCAAGGACCTGCTGACCGTCAGCGCGATCCCCGGCCAGGCGATCGTGCGCCTGCTGGAATCCGCGCGCAAGCTGAAAGCGCTGCGGCGCAAGGGGGCACGGTCTCAGCCGCTGGCCGGTCTGACGCTCGGCCTGCTGTTCGAGAAGCCCTCGACCAGGACGCGCGTATCGTTTGAAACCGGCATGCACCAGCTCGGCGGGCAGTCGCTGTCGCTGTCGTTGGACACCATTCAATTGTCCCGCGGCGAAACGATCGCGGATACCGCTGCCGTGCTGTCGCGCTATCTCGACGGGCTGGTGGTCCGCACGTTCGATCACGCGATCGTCGAAGACTGGGCGCGCCACGCGACCATCCCGGTCATCAACGGCCTGACGGACCTGTGCCATCCCTGCCAGGCCCTCTCAGACTTATTGACGATCCAGGAACGGAAGGGCCGGCTCAAGGGCGTGAAGCTTGCCTACATCGGCGACGGCAATAACGTCGCCAACTCGCTGATCGAAGCGGCCGCCAAGATGGGGATGACGATCAGCCTGGGCTGCCCCGGCGACCATCGGCCCGATCGGGGCGTGCTGGAGCGGGCCCTCGAAGATGCGGCCCGGACCGGCGCGACGATCGAGCTCACGGACCAGCCGCAGGTGGCGGTCAAGGATGCCGACGTCGTCTACACGGATGTGTGGGTGAGCATGGGGCATGAGCGCGAGCAGGACCATCTGTTGAAAGCCCTGGCGCCCTATCAGGTGAACGAGCGGCTGCTCAAGAGCGCGAAGCCGGATGCGATCGTCATGCACTGCCTGCCGGCGCACCGCGGGCAGGAGATCACGGCCGGCGTGCTCGACGGTCCGCAATCCGTCATCCTGGACCAGGCGGAGAACCGGCTGCACATGCAAAAGGCGATTCTGGTCGAACTGATGCAACCACGAGCCAAGAGGACACGATCATGAAGCGGACCGCGATCAAGAAAGTCGTGCTCGCCTATTCAGGCGGCCTCGATACCTCAGTGATCTTGAAATGGCTGCTGGAGACCTATGCCTGCCAGGTGGTCGCCTTCTGCGCCGATCTGGGCCAGGGCGAGGATCTGCAGGCCGTTAAAAAGAAGGCGCTGGCCGTCGGGGCGTCGAAGGCCTATGTCGAAGACCTGCGCGAAACGTTTGTGAAGGACCATGTGTTCCCGATGCTGCGCGGCTGCGCCGTCTACGAGGGCACATACCTCCTCGGCACGTCGATCGCCCGGCCCTTGATCGCCAAGCGGCAGATGGAAATCGCGGCCAAGGAAGGCGCGGATGCCGTGTCGCACGGCTCGACCGGCAAAGGCAACGATCAGGTGCGGTTCGAGCTGACGTACCAGGCGCTTGACCCGACAGTTAAAATCATCGCGCCCTGGCGGGAGTGGACGATGCGCTCGCGGCGCGAGTTGATCGAGTATGCCGAGCGGCACGGCATTCCGGTCACGGCGACGAAAGCCAAGCCCTACAGCACGGACCCGAACCTGTTCCACATCAGCTACGAGGGCGGGATTCTGGAAGATCCCTGGGCAGCGCCACCGGACGAGATTTTTCAACTGACCGTGTCGCCGGAGAAGGCGCCGAACAAGCCGCGCGAAGTGGAAATCGACTACGCGCAGGGCGATCCGGTCGCCGTGGACGGCAAGAAGATGAGCCCGGCCACGCTGCTGGCACACCTCAACAAACTCGGCGGGGAGCACGGCATCGGGCGGGTGGATCTGGTCGAGAACCGCTACGTCGGCATGAAGTCGCGCGGCGTCTATGAGACGCCGGGCGGAACCATTTTGCACGTCGCCCATCGCGGCCTGGAGTCGCTGACGCTGGACCGCGAAGTGTTGCACCTGCGGGACTCGCTCATTCCGCGTTATGCGGAGCTGATCTACTACGGCTACTGGTACGCGCCGGAGCGGGAGATGCTGCAGGTGGCGATCGACGAAGCGCAGAAGGACGTGACCGGCACGGTCCGCGTGAAGCTGTACAAGGGCAGCTGCACGGTGACGGGACGGAAATCGGACCGGTCGCTGTACCGGCTGGACATCGCCACGTTCGAAGAAGACGACGTCTACCGGCAGAAGGACGCGGAAGGGTTCATCCGACTCAACGCGCTCCGGCTGGCGATTCGAACACAGAGATGGAAGTCGAAAAAATAAAGTTTTGAGTTGCATGTTGTCCGTTCTGAGTTCTCACTCAACACGCACAACTCATCACTCGCAACGATCGTTCAGAGCAGACAGTGTGGGCAAAAACAGATGGCGATGAAACGACAGAAAAAGTCTGCTGCGAAAGCGGAGAAGGCCTGGTCCGGCCGGTTTCGGACAAAGACGCACCGGCTGTTGATATAGACGGGCAGGTAAGCCTGCGTGGCTCTGCTGATGTGCTGATCCTCATCAATGGAAAAATTTCGCCGCTCATGGGAAAAACAAGGGCCGAAGTGTTACAATCTTTGCCGGCCAATTCCATTGAACGCATCGAAGTAATTACAAACCCATCCGCACGTTACCGGCCCGACGGTACATCAGGTATCATCAATATCGTACTTAAAAAAAATGTAAAGCCCGGATGGAATGGAACGGTTACAGCCAATGCCGGTAATAAAGACCGGTACAACGGAAACGTATCTTTAAACTATAATCCCGGGAAAGTTAATTTGTTTGGCAGTTACAGTTTGCGGCAGGATAACAGGAAACGTACAAATAAAATTGACAGGATATATTTTGATTCAGCAGGTAAACTAAGCAACTATTATTATGAAGCAAATATTTAATAATATTCATTTAGTAATTCGACACTTGATATATTTTTGCTTAATCGAATTGTTAGCATGTTTGTCTTTCAAAGTGAATCAAACCAATCATCA
>JANOEZ010000427.1:0-11983 GCA_031413335.1 Nitrospirota bacterium | reverse complement strand
CCCAAGGACACGGCCGGCGGCATCATGACGACCGAGTTCCTGGCGCTGCTCGAGGACACGACCGCCCAGGAAACCATCCGCCGCCTGCAACGCGCGACCGATGCCGAGCACGTCTTCTATGTGTATGTGACCGACAAGGACGAGCATCTGGTTGGCGTGCTGTCGTTGCGGCAATTGCTGACAGTGCCGCCGGAGACGCCGCTCAAGAACATGATGACGAGCGATGTGCTCAGCGTGTCCGTGGACATGGATCAGGAGGAGGTCGCCCGGCAGGTCGCGCGGTACAACCTGTTGGCGATTCCGGTCGTCGAAAAAGACAACCGGCTGGTCGGAATCATTACGGTGGACGACGTCGTGGACGTCATCCGCGAAGAGGCCACGGAGGACATGCTGAAATCGGCCGGCGTGACGGAGGAGGACGTGCTCGCCTCATCCAGTATGCGGGCGGCCCGTCTGCGCCTCCCGTGGCTGTTCACCAACCTGGTCGGCAGTCTCATCTCCGGTGCGATCCTCTGGCATTTCCGCTATACGATCCAGGAAGTGGTGGCCATCGTGACGTTTATCCCAGTGATCGCGGCGATGGGCGGCAACGTCGGCCTGCAATCCTCGACGCTCATTATTCGCGGGTTGGCGACGGGCCGGATCGAACTGGCGGACGTCTGGAGTGTTTTTTTTCGGGAGACCCGCATCGGCCTGTTGCTGGGGTTGGCCTGCGGCGTGCTGCTCACGCTGGTCGGCTGGGTCTGGCACGGGCAGCCGGTTCTGGGCATGGTGGTCGGTGTTTCGATGCTCATCGCGTTTCTCATTTCGACGAGCATGGCCACCATCATGCCGGTTGTGCTCAAGCGAACCGGCGTCGATCCGGCCGTGGCCGCCGGGCCTTTTGTGACGACAGCCAACGACATCACCGGTATCAGCATCTATCTTGCCCTCTCGACGGCACTGTTGGAATACCTCAAATAGCATGGCGCTGCTCAAGACGCCCGCCATCGTCCTGAAAAGCCGCAAGTGGGGAGAGGCGGATCGGATCGTCACCTTCTACACGCTCCGGTTCGGCAAGTTGCGCGGGGTGGCGCGCGGGGCGCGCCGGCTCAGGAACCGGTTCGGCAGCGCGCTCGAGCCGTTTGTCCACGGCGACCTCAATCTATTCGAAAAACGCGGCGATTCGCTCTATCGCATCACCGGCGCGGACATCCGGGATTCCTTCGCCGGGTTGCGTGACGACCTGCCGCGGATGTCGGCGGCGGCCCGCATGGCCAATCTTGTCGGGGCCGTCACCGGAGAAGGCGATGCCCATCCCGGAATTTTCGAAACCCTGCTCAACGGGCTTCAGGTGTTGCTGAGCGGCCACGATCCCGCATTGACCGCGCTGCTGTTTCAGATCAAGCTCCTGGGGGAAACCGGATTTCGTCCGCAAACCGACCACTGCGCCGCCTGCGGCGACGGCCGCGGCCAGATGGCCGGGCAGTTCTCTCCGCTTGCCGGAGGATTGGTCTGCATGCCTTGCGCGAGGCGGGACCGTGACCGGTGCCTGCCGATGTCGGCCGGCAGCCAGGCCTTTCTCCAGCAGGCCTTGCGCTGGGCGCCGGCGACCGTGACCCGCCTGAAGGCCACCGGGCAGATTCGAACCGAACTTGAGGAGGCCGTCGAGTCCTATGTGATGGTGGTGACCGGCAAGCGCCTGCCGCCGGCTGATTTTCTGTCGCAGCCTGCGACCTTGTGACTGTCTGAAACGTAGGCTATAGTGTCTGCCATGACGACGACCGTACTCGAACCAAAGGATATGGAGTGGATCGAGAAGGGTGTGCTCGGAATCGTGTGGTCCGACGGGCACAAGGGCGTCTCTCCTGTCCGCTATCTTCGCCAGCACTGTCCCTGCGCCGCCTGCACGGACGAATGGACCGGCGAACTCAAACTCAAGCCAGACGACGTCCCCATGTTCGTCGCCGTGCAGGATGTCGAGCCGGTCGGGCGCTACGCGCTGAAATTCACGTTCAGCGACGGGCACGACACCGGCCTCTTTTCCTACACCTTTTTGCGAAAACATTGCCAGTGCGATATCTGCGTGCCGGTTAAACCCACAGAACCGAAAGGACGCCGCCTCTTATGAAACTCACTGGCACGACGTGTCTTCTCGTTCTTGCCGCGATGTTCTTGTCTGTGACGGCCTGTTCCGGTCCCACGCTGGAAGAACAAAAGGCTCAGATTCGTGACAACAAGATTCATTTCGAGGGATTGACGGTCCAGGCATTTCTGGACACGTGGGGGAAGCCGGCCTACACGCACCGCGAGCGGATGCAGTTTTACACGCTGGATAACGGCAACAGTCTGCCACGATTCAGGGTTCCGATGGGTGAAGTTCCGCAGGGGTGGTCCACGGCGATCATCTCCGAGGATTCCACCTTCTTCGGGTATCCCGATCGTGGCGAACTGCTCGGTTTTGCCGACGGCCAGCTGGTCTATCGCGAACAGGTGCCGGCGGCGGAGATCCATACCATCGGAAAAATGTGGGCCCGCGAGGATATGTTCAAGACGCGCCTGGAAACTCCGGTTCCTGTCACGCCTGCCAAGTGAGCGCATGACAATACGCAGATCGGTCGTGAGTCGGTGATGGCTGCTGCGTCTCCGCTGAAGATTCTGTGTGTCTCCTCGGAAGCCGTCCCCTTTGCCAAGACCGGCGGTCTGGCCGATGTCGCCGGAGCCCTGCCGCGCGAGGTGGCCCGGCTGGGCCATGAGGTCCGGCTGGTGCTCCCGCGCTATGGCTCGATCGACGGCGTGGCGCACGGATTGAAGGACTGGGGCCGGCTCGCGGTGCCGACGGCGTCCGGGATTGTCAGCGCGGTGGTGGAGGAAGGATGCCTGCCGGGATCCGACGTGGCGGTCTTTACGATCGGCCACGATCCGTTTTTCGCCCGCCAGGGACTGTACGGAGAGGCCGGAGCCGATTATCCGGACAACCTCGAACGATTCGCGTTCTTCTGCCGCGCCGTCATGGAGCTCCTGCTGGCGTTCGCGAAAGTGTCGCGCTGGACGCCCGGTGTGCTGCATGCACACGACTGGCAGGCGGCGCTGAGCGTCGTCTATCTGAAATCACTCTATGCCAAACGTCTGGAGTTCAAGAAGCTGGGATCGCTCCTGACGGTGCACAATCTGGGCTATCAGGGACTGTTCCCGGCAGCCGCCTTCCCCAAAACAGGGTTGGGGCTGAATCTGTTCACACCCAAAACGCTGGAGTTTTACGGCCAGACCAATCTGCTGAAGGGAGGTCTGGTGTGTGCCGATCTCCTGACGACCGTGAGCCCCACCTACAGCAATGAAATCCAGACGCCGGAACTCGGGTTCGGTCTCGACGGAGTGCTGCGCGAGCGGCAGGACCGGTTGAGCGGCGTGGTCAACGGGATCGACGTGGAGACGTGGAATCCCGCGACCGATCCCCATCTGGCGGCCCGCTACTCGGCGTCCGATCTTGCCGGCAAGCGACTGTGCAAAGAGGCCTTGCAACGGGAACTGACGCTGCCGGTGCGCGACGTGCCGCTGCTGGCTGTGATCTCGCGGTTTACGCCTCAGAAGGGGCTGGATCTGATCGCGGCGGTCCTGCCTGAGCTGATGCGGCTGGACGTGCAGGTGGCGTTGCTGGGCACGGGCGATCTGCCCCTGGAGCTGCAATTTCAGTCGCTCCGCATGCGCTATCCGGACAAAATCGGGGTCCGCATCGGATTCGACGACGCGCTGGCGCATGCGATCGAGGCCGGCGCGGATCTGTTTCTCATGCCGTCGCGTTATGAACCCTGCGGGTTGAGCCAGCTCTACAGTGTGCGCTATGGCACGGTGCCGATTGTGCGGAAAACAGGCGGCCTGGCGGACACGGTGGTCGCCTATACACCGCAGACGGCGGCCGAGGGACGGGCCACGGGGTTTGCGTTTACCGACGCCACGCCAGAAGCCTTGCTGACGACAATCTTATTGGCCTTGCGCGTCTATGCGGACTGCGCTGAATGGACAAGATTGATGAAGGCGGGGATGGAAACGGATGTCTCCTGGGGAAAATCAGCAGAGGCGTACGTAGCGCTCTACCGGCGCCTGGCAGAACGTTGAACGGGATTAGTCTTCGAAGAATGCAGGCGTGCTGTTTCGGGAGCGGAAGAGGCAGAGGAAACTGGAATCACTACCGGGGTTGCGTCGGTCAGATAGCCCGCGAATTGGACCGCACGGTCCACCTGAGCCAGACCGGTCCTGGCCTGATCCACGTAGTAGGCATAGTCCGGTTGCGAGTGGTTCCTGAGCACGGACTGGAACATTTCCGTCGCCAACTCCATCCGCTCGGCACGTAATGCCGCTTGTCCGGTCGAGAGGGCGCAGGCCGCGGTCATGGCCTTCGGATCGGCTGCCAGTCTCTGAGCGGGCTTCGCCACCATGTGTTTCACAAAATCAGGCAGGGAGACGGGCAGCGCAGCAGCTGATTCCTGAGCCGCCGCCGCACGGGCGAGTTGCTGCATCTCGGCGCGCATGGTGTCCAGGTTCGTGCCGGCCTGGCAATGGCGATAGGCGTCCCACACGGTCATGAATCCCGCGTTGTCCAATGGGACCGCCGCCGAATTGGTGCGTAGTGCGCCCTGGCACCCACCCAATAGCATCAGAAGCCCCAGTGCCAGCGTCACGTTTTTTATGGCAGAAAATTTCTTCATAGTCTGATACAGGTATCGCAAGACCAGTGCCATACATAAGTAATTGATTTTATTAATTTCTTTTATAATAAGAAGGTAACAATCTGTAGTGAAACACATACCGCCTGTGGGATTTTCGCAACTTATCGGGATCGTGGTTGGAGCGTCTCGTCTTCGTACTGAGCGAAGAGGCGTTTGGCTTCCGGATGCAGAGAGGCATGGCCGTGAGGGATGCCGACAGACCTGAAGAGCGGAGCCAGCTTACCTGACGGGTGCAGATAGCCGGCTCTCAGCGGAACGGTTCGTTTGTTGTGCCGGACCAGATGGCAGGGAGTCGATCGGATGCTGGAGAGCCAGGCCGCGATGTCCTGGGGGTTGCCGATCGAGGCGGACAGCAGTAGCAGCCGGGCCTGGGCCGGGCAGAAGATGATGGTTTCCTCCCACACTACGCCGCGTTCCGGATCGGCAAGGTATTGCGATTCATCCAGGATCACCAGACCCAGCGTATCCAACCGCACGTCGATTTCACCGCCTGCCGCATCGTAGAGCAGATTTCTCAAAATCTCGGTCGTCATGATCAGGAGCGGGGCGTGCGTGTTGTCCTTGCGGTCGCCAGTGAGAATGCCCACGCGGTCCGCGCCGAAGAGTTTCGAGAACTCGGTGAATTTGGTGTTCGAGAGCGCCTTCAGCGGAGACGTATAGATGACGGTACGCTCCGCCTCGATGGCCCGCTTGGTGGCCTCGACGGCGACATAGGTTTTGCCGCTGCCGGTTGGAACGCTGACGATGACGTCCGTGTCGGTCAGGTGCGCCAGGGCTTCCTCCTGCCAGGGATCGGGCACGAACGGACTCGGCTCTGGAACCCCGATGCCGTGCAGGAAGGCGTCGAGGTCGGTCGCCGGCTCGGCCGGCTCCGGCTCGCCAGGCGCCGGCTGGCGCTGATGGGCGACCGGCGCCGTTTTCATCTGCGCGGGCGGTTGGCCTTGCTGCTGGTCGCTGTCCTTGATCAAGGCCAGGAGGTCGGATTCCAGACCGGCCCGGTTCGTGGCCGTGCTGCGCAGCAGCGCTTCGATGAGTCGGCGCTTGCCCAACCGGAAGTGCCGGGGGATGCGTCCGTGCCCCAGCCGGTGCAGGAGGGCAACCGGCTGCTGGGCAAGCAATTTTTCGAGTTCCTCGGTGGTCATAACTTGTAGGACTCAGGACTGAGTGCTGAGGACTGAGGTTTTGAACTCACTTTCAATCCTCTCAGTCCTCAGTCCTCGTTACTCAGTCCTATGCCTTTCACGGTAGTTCTTCGAGCACACCCCGTCGTAATGCTTTAATCGCCTTATTGGCCGTGTCGGCCAGCCCAGGGTGCGTGGCCCTGAGCGTATAGATTTGCGACAGGTATTCCAGCGTCCGGGCCAGCAGTCGGTAGATGTCCCCCTCCGCCATCGAGGTCGTCCGGCAGAGCCCGAGCCAGGTCAGGTTCGGATCGGCCACCCAGCGTTCCGTCAGGGCGGCCACGTCCGCGCGCAACAGCGGCGGGTCTTCGTGCGGCGCAATGGACTCGGCCAGTTTGCGCACCTGCCACATGACTGTGGACAGGCCGGGGCTCATGCGGGGGAACGAGCCGGGGCGGTCGTTATCGTGCGCGATGCTGGACATGATGGCCGCCAGGACGTGCGGCTCCACGCCTGTGAAGGCTTCGGCGCGGATCAATTCGGTGATTAACAACGAATGGTCCATGCGGATCAACCGGGCCCATTCGCCGTCCGCCGTCAGCTGGCATGTGGGCGTGAGATAGCCGAACTGCTGGAGGACATCCGTGCGGGATTGGAACCGGTGCCAGAGGCCGGTGCGCAGGGCGTGAATCATTTTCTGATGCCGCTGGACATCCTGTCTGATCTTCAACGCCGTCGCATGGTCCTTCTGACAGGCCGGGCGTGACGGGCAGGTGGGGCACGGGAAGTCGTCGGTGAGCATCAGGGCCACTGCCCCTTCCTCCAACTCCGGCTGCACCAGGATGGGCAGCACGGGGAGGCGAACAGGCAGTTCCGACAGGTGGCCCGTCATCTCATCGAGGCTGCGGGGCGTGCACCAGGGATAGGCCGGCGCTTCCTGCACGTCGAAGACCCGGTCGAAGACCTGCGTCACCGTCGGCGCCGGACATTCGGTGACGGCGCCGGCTTCCCGCAGGACGGTCACCATCGGGCTTTTTTGTCCGCGGCTTCGGTACTGCCGGAGGACGATGCCGCGGCCCCGTGTCAGGCCCACGACGCGGCCCGGTGTCAGGAAGTGCAGCGTGGCGGTCAATTCGGGCGGCTCGTGGCGCTTGGGGTGCACGCGCTGCGATTTTCTCTTGCGGGCCTGATCGAAGGACTGCCATTGCGTGATCCAATCCGTGCAGACGCGGGGGCCGTAGGGCTCCATCTGCGCGTGCAACGCGTCCAGCTTGCTCTCCAACGTCTCGGCGCGCCGGTTCAATTGAAACTGCGCAAAGCTTCTGGCCAGGATGGACTGAATCTGGCCCAACGGGTGGGCTTTCAACAAGTTGAGCGCCATCGAATAGCTGATCGAGAACTGGCTGTCGATCGCCTCCGGCTGTCCCGTCAGGCCCTTGGTGATGACGCCGAGGTCGATGTAGGGCGACGGCGTGACGACCGCAAAGCCGACCAGGTCCTTTCCGCGGCGCCCCGCGCGTCCGGCCAGTTGCTGGACTTCGCTGTTGGTGAGGTCGGTGAAGTCCCTCGTTTTGCGGACGCTCGACTGCGTGATCACCACCGTGCGGGCGGGGAAGTCCACACCCGCAGCCAGCGTCGTCGTGGCGAACACAGCGTCGAGCAATCCCAGGCGCATCAGTTCCTCGATCGCGATTTTCCAGGACGGCAAATGGCCGGCGTGGTGCGCGGCCACGCCGATCCGCTCCACGACGGATGCGAGCGGATGCTCCGCGATGCTGGGGTACAGCAGGGCCAGTTCCTTGAGCGTGGCGGCGATGGGCTGCCGGCGCGCCGGCGGGAGCGCGACCTGGTCGTGTTCGAAGGCCTGCATCGCGTCGTCACAGGCTCGGCGGGATGTCAGAAAGACAATCGCTGGAGTCAGATGTTTTTGGCGGAGCGCCGCGATGAGGTCAACCGGATGGATGGAGGGAGGCATCCAGCTTCATTCCTTTTGAAATCACCACGAGGCCCGAATCGGTCACGTGGAATCGCTGCCGGTCGAGATCGAGATCGTAGCCGATTTCGGTTTTGTCGGGGATGATCACGTCCTTGTCGATGATCGCGCGGCGGATCTTGCACTGCTCGCCGATCCGCACGCGTTCCATGACGACGGATTCCCGGACCTCGCTGTAGTCCTGGATGTGAATGTCCGGCGAGAGCACCGAGTTTTGCACGCGGGCGCCGGAGATGATGCAGCCGCCGGAGACGATCGAGTCCAGGGCCATTCCCATCCGGCCGCCCGCGTAATCCTGTGCAAAGACAAACTTGGCCGGCGGGAACTGGCCCTGGTAGGTGCGGAGCGGCCAGTCCTGGTCGTACAAATTGAACAGAGGGTCCACCGAGACGAGATCCATGTTGGCTTCCCAGTAGGCGTCGAGCGTTCCGATATCGCGCCAGTATTTGACGGCCTTCTTGTTCTTATCGTGGAATTTGAAGGCATAGACGCGGCCCTGCTGGGTCATCCTGGGGATGATGTCCTTGCCGAAATCGTGCGCGCTTTCCTGCTGGGAGTCTGTCGTCAGGTACTGGCGCAGGACGTCGGTCTTGAACAGATAGATGCCCATGGAGACGAGCGCCTGGTTGGGATCGCCCGGCATGGGGATCGGATGCTCGGGTTTCTCATCGAAGCGTTGAATGCGAAAGTCGTCATCCACGCCGATGACGCCGAACCGGCTGGCTTCTGACAGGGGAAACTCGATGGCGCCGACGACGGCGTCGGCCTGTTTCTCGATCAGGAACTCGTACATCTCCGCATAGTTCATTTTGTACAGATGGTCGCCCGCCAGGATGAGGAGATACTCCGCCCGTTCGCTGTCCAGGAGGAACATGTTCTGGTGCACCGCGTCGGCGGTGCCCCGGTACCAGTCTTCGCTGATCCGTTGCTGGGGCGGGATGGAGGCGACGAACTCGCCGACTTCGGGGCTCAGGATGCTCCAGGCGGTCCGGATGTGACGGTCGAGCGAATAGGACTTGTACTGGATCAGAACGGCGATCTTCCGGAGGCCTGAATTGAAGCAGTTGCTGAGCGTGGCATCGATGATGCGGTACTTGCCGCCGAACGACACGGCCGGTTTGGCGCGATGGAGCGTCAGCGGGTGCAGCCGTTCGCCCTTGCCGCCCGCCAGCACCATGGCCAGAACATTTCTCATGGCGCAAATCTTAACAGGACGCGCAGGAAATGGGAAGGATTGACACGGTCCGGCGCCGAGAGGATACTACGCGCACAATTTGAATCAGCGGGTGAGCAGGGGTATCTATGCCGAAAAAACCCACCAGCGGAAAACCGGGACGCGTCGTGCGTCTTCCAATCGGCCGGCCGTCCGGGACGCCGGCGGAGAATCTTCTGTGGCGGATCGACCGCCTCGAACGGCAGGTGCACACCTTGTCGGAATTGGTGCGGGAGCATGCCGAAGACATGGATCGGCTCGTCCGCATCGTCGGCGAAGATCGCGAGGTACTGCGGCGGGAACTGCTGCGTCAGCATCACGCCAAGGTCCGCCTGCGCAAACAGTCGCGCGAATATGGGACGGGCGTCGAGCTGATCAGTACGTGAGTTCTGCATCTGTCGAACTGCGGGCGGTGGTCAAGCGCCACGGCTCCACGGTGGCGGTGGATTATCTGTCGCTCAGCATCCGGCGCGGCGAGTTTTTCTCCATCCTCGGTCCCAGTGGATCCGGCAAAACCACCACCTTGCGGCTGATCGCCGGCTTTGAACATCCGGATCAGGGCGACATTCTGATCGACGGGCGGTCGGTGCGGGATGTCCTGCCGAATCTCCGGCCCGTGAACATGGTCTTCCAGCACTACGCGCTCTTTCCCCATCTGACGGTCTCCGGCAACGTGGCCTTCGGCCTCGAAATGCAGGGTGTCGCTCGCGCGGAGATTCAGTCGCGCGTCGGCGAGGCGTTGGACATGGTCCAACTGGCGGGCAAGGGCGACCGTCTCCCGGCGCAGCTCTCCGGCGGCGAGCAACAGCGCGTGGCGCTGGCCCGCGCGCTCGTCAATCGCCCGGCGGTTCTGCTGCTGGACGAACCGCTCGGCGCGCTGGACCAACAGTTGCGCCAGGAGATGCAGGGGGAGCTGAAAGCGATTCAGGCGCAGGTCGGAGTGACCTGTCTTTGCGTCACGCACCATCAGGAAGAGGCGCTGACCATGTCCGATCGGGTGGCCGTCATGGATCACGGACACGTCCTGCAGGTCGGCACGCCCCGGGACATCTATGACGCGCCTGCGTCCCTGTTCGTCGCCGAGTTCATCGGCCTCTCAAATCGCCTGGACGGCCGCATCGCCGCCGTGGAGGGGACGCGGTGCCGCATCGAGGCGCCGGGATTGCCGGCGATCCAGGCGGATGCGCCGGCAGGATTTGGACCGGGGAGCACCGTGTCCCTGGTCGTCCGTCCGGAACGGCTGCACCTGTCGCAGCAGGCTGCGGTGAACGGGTTCGATAATGTCGTGTCGGCGCGGGTGGCCAAGGCGGTCTATAACGGACACGAAATGCAGTATCAGCTACATGTCGCTGAACGGCTTCTCTGGACGGCCCGGGTGCCGAATGCCGATGGTGGGCAGAAGCGGTTCCTGGCCGGTGAAGCCGTCATGGTCCGCTGGAATCGCGGCGAAAGCGTGGTGCTCACCCGGTGACCGGTTCCCGCACATCCGCATCCCCGGCGGCCGTCGGCCGGGCGGCATGGCTGCTCGCGCCGCCGCTGGTCTGGACGGGTCTCTTCTGTGCGCTTCCGCTCCTGATCGTGTTCCTGATCAGTTTCGCTTCTCGCGGCACCTACGGCGGCGTTGAATGGACCTTCACGCTGGCCAACTATCGCGACCTGGCTGATCCGCTCTATCTGTGGATCTATCTCCGTTCAGTCGCGCTCGCGCTGGCCACGACGGGCCTCTGCCTCATCCTGGGATTTCCGCTGGCCTGCTACATCGCGAGAGCGCCGGCACGCTGGCAGGGTGTCTGGCTGATGCTCGTGCTCATTCCGTTCTGGACGAATTTTCTGGTCCGTACCTACGCCTGGATGAACGTGTTGAGAGCCGACGGGCTGCTGAATCGGCTGCTGATCGCAACGGGCCTCGTCTCCGAGCCGGTCGAGATCCTCTACACGGATCTGGCCGTGCTGATCGGCCTCGTGTATGGCTATCTGCCGTTCATGGTGTTGCCGTTGTATGCGGCCATCGAGCGGATCGATCGTTCGTTCATCGAAGCGGCGCGGGATCTCTATGCCTCGAGGTGGGCCGTATTCAGGCGCGTGATCGTGCCGCTGGCGAAACCGGGGATCGTGGCCGGGTGCCTGTTGGTCTTCATCCCGTCGCTCGGGGCCTATCTCACGCCCGATCTATTAGGCGGCGCGCGGTCCATGATGGTCGGCAACTTCATCCAGCACGAGTATCTGGTCGTGCGCGACTGGCCGCTGGGATCGGCCGCCTCGTTCGTCCTGATGGCGATGGTGCTGGCCGGGTGGTGGCGGTATCAGCGGGCAGACGGAATGAGGCCGTGATGAGGGAGAAGCGCGGAGGGTGGCTCCTGGCGGCGAGCCTGGGCAATCTGATTTTTCTCTATCTGCCGATTGCGGTGCTGATTGTCTATTCGTTCAATGCCGCCACATTGGCGACCACGTGGCAGGGTTTTTCGCTGCAATGGTATGCGGCGCTGGCCGGGGATCGCGCGCTCCTGGTCGCGCTGCAGAACAGCCTTCTGATCGCCGCGACGTCGACCGTCGTCGCCACGCTGCTCGGCGTCAGCGCTGCCGTCGGACTCGAGCGGTTGCCGAGGCGGCATCGAGCATGGCTGGATGCCGCGTTGCTGTTGCCGCTGGTGATGCCTGAAATCATGATGGGCGTCGCGCTCCTGCTGCTGTTTGTGCTGGTCAAGGTGCCGCTCGGTCTGCTGACCGTGACGATCGGCCATGCGGCGTCACCAGCTCCGTTCAGCCATGACAGATTGGCGCGCCCCGCGAGTCCATTGGCGAAGCGCAGTCGAGCCAGCGCTGTCGCGGTGGAGAGCCAGTAACCATTCTGCGGCCATCCACCAACGCTCGGCGGGTTGAACGGGACCTACCCGAACGACCAGCCCGTGGCCGATTTCAGCGTCTTCGACGTCGACATCTGCGTGCTGGG